>NZ_CP060202.1:0-242500 GCF_014250515.1 Hymenobacter sediminicola
TTATGAGCATTCTAGGCACTCAGGAGACAGCACAGCGCATTGAAGGTGCTGTAGCGACTCTGGCGCAGCCGGCTGCTTAGCACGCAACACCAAAAAATTCCGGGATACCTTATCCGACATCGGGGCCGCTTCGTAGTGTGATGCTAGGAGCGGCCCTTCTGTTGGGAGCGGCTCTGTTACTCTACGCTTTACCGCCCCCGTTATGGCCAAGAAACCCGTCAGCCCGAAAAAGAAGAAAAACGACCCTGAGAAAAAGGCCCGTGTGCACAAGGAGCTGGAAGGGTTTGAGATTAAGGTAAACCCCTTAGGAGAAATCACCTCTAACTACTCTATTGAGGATATTAACACGTTTCTCAACCGCCATGTGCGCGATAAGAAACTGGTGAACCGCGACGGGCAGTTTGGTGAGAAGCCCGAGGATGACGAAGACTTTCCTCTGGAAGATGGCGCGGCAGAGCCGGAAGAGTCGGAAGATGAGTTTATGCGCCGCACCAGCCGCGAAACCAGCCGAAAAAACGCAAAAAATGAACCCGATCCGGCAGTGGAAGCAGCAGATACGCGGACAGAACTGCCGGAGGAATAAGCCACAGCTAACCGCTGTTTTTCTCTTCTCACATCAACACATTCAACGTTCCCGATGCCTAATGGCGTCGGGAACGTTGTTTTTTGCTCGCTGCCAGTGCGGCAGAGTAAGCCAAAGCATACGCGCATAGGCAGCTGGAAGGCACGCCACAATAACAGCAGTTTCACTATACTTGAGGCACATTTTCATCTGCAACGCTCCTCTATATGGCCATGAATTCGCACGACGTAGACTACAAGATTCTGGGCACCGATATTCAGGTGCTGGAAGTAGAGCTGGACCCCAATGAAACCGTTATTGCCGAGGCCGGTGCCATGGTGTACATGGACGAGGCCATTGCCTTCGAAACCAAAATGGGCGACGGCTCGGAGCCGGACCAGGGTTTCATGGGCAAGTTGTTTTCGGCCGGTACGCGTCTGCTTACGGGCGAGTCGCTGTTTATGACGCACTTCACGCATCGGGGCGGCTATGGCAAGAGCCGGGTTGCGTTTTCAGCCCCTTACCCGGGCACTATCATTCCCATAGATCTGGGCACGATGCCGCAGGGCCTGATTGTGCAGAAGGATGGGTTTCTGGCCGCCGCACGAGGCACCAGAATGAGCATCCACCTCAATCAGAAGCTGGGGGCTGGCTTCTTCGGAGGTGAAGGCTTTATTCTACAGAAGCTAACCGGCGACGGGAAAGCCTTTATTCATGCCGGCGGCACCATCATCGAGAAACGCCTCAACAACGAGTTGCTCCGCGTGGATACGGGCTGTGTGGTAGCCTTCGAGCCGGGCATCGACTTCAGCGTGGCGCGGGCTGGCGGCCTCAAATCCATGATTTTTGGCGGCGAAGGCCTGCTGTTAGCCACCCTGCGCGGCACAGGCCGCGTGTGGCTGCAGTCTATGCCAATCAAAAAGCTGATTCAGGCATTGGCTCCTTCCGGCGGCAATGCGCAGAAGGAAAGCGGTGGTGTGCTGGGCAAAATGGTAGGCGGGATTTTGGATCAATAGCCGCCTACTGCCTCAGGCTATCGGCTGACGAGGGAGTTAGCCGGTAGCTTGCGGCCACCATCATTGCCCGACGCCGAAACCGTATCGGAGTTGCCTAACTGCGCGGCAATAATTCCCAGGCTAACCAGCAAGCCTAATATCAATAAGCCAAGGAAACCGAGCATGGAGCGGTTACTCAGTAGAGGGGCTTCTTCAGAAAAACGGCGGCGTTTCCGGCGGGAAACGTAGGGGCGGCTGGCAGAGGTGGCTACGGCGGACACGGAGGGAACGGTTGGGCTATAACGAATCCTCTAATATATAGCTTGTTTTATCTAAACACCGAATGTTGCTGAAAATTTGCTTAATTATTCAATAACCTAAGAAAGGTTTATCCGTAGGCGCCCAATCTCTGATTTCAGATAATTTGCGGCCATTAGGTAGGCAGCCTTCTGTTCAGACAGTACTCAGAATGTCATCCAGCAGGTCGCGGGAGTTGCTGAGGCGCGGCACCTTATGCTGTCCCCCTAGCTTGCCGCGGCGGGCCAGCCAACGCTCAAATAAGCCGGGAGCAGCTACTGTAAGGGTTGGTGGGGCGAGAGCCATGTCGCGGTGGCGCTTGGCATCGTAGTCGGAATTGAGCTGACGCAGAGTGTGGTCTAAAACGGCAGCAAAATGTGCGGTGTCGTGAGGGGGCTGCGTGAATTCGATAAGCCACTGATGGCCACCACGAGAACCATCTGACGCCCCAGCAAAGTAAATGGGGGCCGCTGTGAAGTCACGGACCGTAGTGGCCGTGGCACGACAGGCTGCTGCAATGGCTGCTTCAGCATTTTCAATCACCACCTCTTCTCCGAAAGCATTTAGAAAATGCTTAGTCCGCCCCGAAATACGGATGCGGTATGGTTTCAGACTGGTGAAGCGCACCGTATCCCCGATTTTGTAGCGCCAGAGGCCTGCATTGGTGCTGATGACCAGAGCGTAGCTTTTGCCCAATTCTACAGCCTCCAGCGGCACCGCCTGCGGTTCAGATGCATCCCACTGGTCGGCAGGCAGAAACTCGTAGTAGATGCCGTGGTTGAGCAGCAGCAACAGGTCCTCCGAATCCGGCTCGTCTTGTAAGGCTATGTACCCTTCCGAGGCGTTGTACACCTCCAGATAGTGCATCTGCGGGTTAGGAATAAGTTGCCGGAACAGTTCCCGGTAGGGCCCGAACGCCACTGCTCCGTGCAGAAACAGCCGCAGGTTGGGCCACACCTCCGTGATAGTATTTGCGCCGGCCAGCTCTGTTACGCGGCGCAGCAGCACTATCATCCAAGTAGGCACGCCAGCCAGGGCACGCACATCCTGGTGCTGCACGTGGCGGGCAATTCGCTCGATCTTCTCCTCCCACTCATCCAGTAGCGCCAGTTCTAGCGGCGGCGTCCGGATGTGTTCGGCCCAGGCCGGCAGGTTCTGCATAATCACGGCCGATACGTCGCCGGCGCGGGACAGGGCATCATCGGGGCGCAGGGGATTGGGGGTGTGCGTGCCGCCAAGTGAGAGGGTTTTGCCACCCAGCAGTTGCGCTTCAGGGTAATGGAATGTGGAAAGCGCCACCATGTCGCGGCCGGCGCGGTAGTGGCACTCATGTAGCGCTTCGCGCGTGACGGGAATGTATTTGCTGCGGGCGTTGGTGGTACCACTGCTTTTGGCAAACCACTGCACCTGTCCGGGCCAGAGCACATCGGCCTCGCCGCGCATTACCCGCTCCAGGTCGGGTACTAGCTCTTCGTAGGCACTAACCGGTACCCGCTCGGCAAACTCTTGGCCGCGCAACGCATCAGCAAACCCGTAGCGGCGGCCCCATTCCGTGGCACGTGCCGTGTGCAGCAACTCCCGCAACACCTGTTGTTGCACTTCGTGCGGATGGTCGCGGAAGTGGTAGATGCTGCGCAGGCGCCGCTGCGCCCCCCAGGACAGAACAGCAGATTGGGCGGAGGAAAGAAACGTCACAGAGAAGACAAAGCGAGCAGAAAAAACCGGAGTGCGTTTAACGCAGCGAAGAAAGGGAAGTTAGCGCACTACTGCGCGGGCCCGCTCTATATCTTCCGTTTCAGCTCGAAATGCTTACCCAGATACACGCGCCGCACCATTTCGTCGGCGGCCAGTTCTTCAGCGGTGCCGGCTTTCAGCAGTTTGCCCTCGAAAAGCAGATAGGCCCGGTCCACGATGCTGAGCGTCTCGTTCACGTTGTGGTCGGTGATGAGGATGCCGATGTTCTTGTGCTTGAGCTTGGCCACAATGCCCTGGATTTCCTCTACAGCAATAGGGTCGACGCCCGCGAAAGGCTCATCGAGCAGCACGAATTTGGGGTCCACGGCCAGGGCGCGGGCTATTTCGGTGCGCCGCCGCTCGCCGCCGCTCAGCACCTTGCCCAGGTTCTTGCGCACATGCGTCAGGCTGAACTCATTGAGCAGTTCCTCTACTTTGTCTAGTTGGGCCTGGCGGGGCATTTTGGTCATTTCGAGCACCGACAGGATGTTCTCTTCCACGCTCAGGTCGCGGAACACGCTGGCCTCCTGGGCGAGGTAGCCGATGCCAAGGCGGGCCCGCTGGTAGATGGGCAGCCGGGTGATGTCCCGGTCGTCGAGGAATATCTTGCCCTCATTGGGCTTCACCATGCCCACGGTCATGTAGAAGGACGTGGTTTTGCCGGCCCCGTTCGGCCCGAGTAGTCCCACAATCTCGCCCTGTTCCACGTGCAACGACATATCGTTGACGACGGTGCGGGCTTTGTATTTCTTAACCAGGTGTTCGGCTCTGAGAATCATCGGGGGCAAAGGTAGCGAAGCGGCGCGGGGTTGCACGGGCTAGTTTGTAACGCACAATCTGAGTTTTGTGTGCAAGTCTCCCTTCCTTGGCGGCTTATCCGTAAGCTTGCGCTTATTCCCACCCCAATGCATCATTTCCGCTACATCAGCCGCTACGTACTAGCCTTTTTATTCTTCAGTGCCGGCCTTCTTCATTTTCTGACTCCAGCGCCGTTCGTACGCATTGTGCCGCCTTATTTGCCCGCACCGCTACTGCTGGTATACCTGAGTGGCGCGGCCGAAATAGCTGGAGCGCTAGGTCTGCTGCTGCCTGCCACCCGCCGGCTGGCAGCCATAGGATTGTTACTACTGCTTGTGGCAGTGTTTCCGGCCAACGTGTACATGCTGCAAACCCATGGCGCAGGCGTAGCAGTGCCGCTCTGGGCACTATGGATGCGCCTGCCTCTGCAACTGCTCCTGATGGGCTGGGTGTGGTGGGTTCGGTAAGGCGACGCACGCAGTAAACAAAGACTAGCTTCTACGCCGCCACAGCATTCTATCCGCCTCTTGCCCTACTACTCCCAGCGGATATCCTTAAGGCGGAGCTGCAGGGTTTTCACGCCGCGGTACTCGTTGATTTCGACGGTGTAGCAGACGCTGAACGGCTGGCCCTGCTGAATTTGGGGCAGATGCTCAGCCAATCCAAAGCCAATGGCGTCGAGGACGTGGTGGCCATCCTGGGTGAGGGCCAGCTTGAGGTGAGAGTTGCCTACTACGCGGGCTGAGTTGGGGGCCGCGTATACGCCCCGGGCCATGAAGGTGGGGTTGCTGTTGCCGGGGCCGAAGGGCTCCATCTGGCACAGCAGCTTGTGGAAGCTGGCCGTCACTTCATTCAGGTCCAGCTCGGCGTCAATTTCCACGGGCGGAATCATCTGCTCGGGGCGGATGCGGCTGGCAACGATTCGCTCAAACTTCGCCCGAAACGCCGGCACGTTCTCCACGGGTAGCGTGAGGCCGGCGGCGTACATGTGCCCCCCAAACTGGTCGAGCAAATCGGCGCACTCCTCAATGGCCTGGTGCACATCGAAACCGGCCACGGAGCGGGCTGAGCCGGTAGCCTTGCCGTTGCTTTCGGTGAGAATGATGGTGGGGCGGTAGTACTTGTCGAGGCAGCGCGAGGCCACGATGCCCACCACCCCCTTGTGCCAGTCCTGCTTGAAGAGCACGGTGGTGTGGGCATCCGCAAACAGGGTATCGGCCTCAATCATGTCCAGCGCCTCTTTCGTGATGCTGGTATCGAAGCCGCGGCGCTCTTGGTTGGTTTTATCTACCACAGCGGCCTTATCGAAGGCTTCCTGCTTGCTGTCGGCCAGCAGCATGGCCACCGAGCGTTTGGCGTCGCCCATGCGGCCAGCCGCATTGATACGGGGTGCAAAGCCGAACACGAGACTACTGATGTTGAGGTCAGACTTCTGCAGACCGGCCAGTTCGCGCAGGGCATCGAGGCCGGCGCGCTGGGGACGTTGGGGGTCATTGAGCAGGCGCAAGCCGTGGTAAGCCAGCGTGCGGTTTTCGCCCATAATGGGCACGATGTCGGCGGCGATACTCACCGCCACCAGGTCCAGCAGGTCGTAGAGCGGCGCTTCGTCGAGGCCCTGGTCTTCAGCAAAGGCCTGCATCAGCTTGAAGCCTACCCCGCAGCCGGAAAGCTCCTTGAACGGATAGTTGCAGTCTTGGCGCTTGGGGTCTAGTACAGCCACGGCCGCGGGCAATTCGGCGCCCGGCAAGTGGTGGTCACAGATGATGAAGTCGACGCCCCGCTCGTTAGCGTAGGCAATCTTATCCACCGACTTCACACCACAGTCGAGGGCAATGATGAGCGAGAAGTTGTGGTCGGCAGCATAGTCGATGCCGGCTTCCGAAATGCCGTAGCCTTCCTTGTAGCGGTCCGGAATGTAGTATTCGATACGCTCCGTGCCGAAGTAGGGCAGCAGGAAGCTATAAGCCACCGCCACAGAGGTGGTACCATCCACATCATAGTCGCCGAATACCAGCACTTTCTGGCCGGCGTGCAGGGCCTCCCGCAGGCGGGCCACAGCGCGGTCCATGTCGCGCATCAGCAGCGGGTCGGGCAGCGTGCTCAGGTCGGGACGGAAATAGGCGCGGGCCTCTTCGAAAGTGCATACCTCGCGCTGGCAGAGCAGCGCTACAATGGCTTCTTTAACGCGCAGAGCGTCGGCCAGGTGCCGGACTTTTTCAGCGTCGGGCGCTGGCTTGCGAATCCATCGTTTTTCCATAACTAACTACTGCTGCCGGGGTCGGCGTTATCTTCAAAAGTACGAAGAAAACGGCGCCCTGCCAGCCCGCCTGCGTACCTTTACTCCATGTCCAGCTTCCGCGAGTTCTTCCGAAAATACGGTCAGTACATTCTCTCCGACGGGCTGATGTACCTGATTTTTATCGTGGCCCTGGGTCTAATGTTTTTGTTTTTCAGCTAGGTACCTGTAGCACGTCATCCCTGTCTTCGCTTGGAATG
Organism: Hymenobacter sediminicola; assembly: GCF_014250515.1. Taxonomy (NCBI): domain Bacteria; kingdom Pseudomonadati; phylum Bacteroidota; class Cytophagia; order Cytophagales; family Hymenobacteraceae; genus Hymenobacter; species Hymenobacter sediminicola. The sequence continues at coordinate 6,883 of NZ_CP060202.1, forward strand.
ACGCCCCCCGCTGCTACAAACTGTCGCCACGCAGCTTGCGGAACCGTTTGCGAGCTTCGGCCACGTAGATGCTGCCAGGATATTTCACCAGCAGTTGGTTGTAGAGGGTTTTCGCCTGCTCCTTGTCCTGCAGGTTTTCTTCCTGAATGCTGGCTAGCAAAAACAGCGCATCGTCGCTGAGCACGTCGTATTTAGGATTGGCCGTAATCTTTTCGAGTGTAGTTACGGCGGACTTGTAGTCGCCGGTGCGACGCTGCAACTGGGCTTTTAGCAGCCAAGCTTCGTCCTGCAGCGCGTGGCCAGGATACTTCTGCAGCAGTGCATCGAGGCCGCGTAGCGCTTCCGGCAGCTTGTTTTGGAATACCTGCTGCTCCACTACGGCATAGTCGCGCAGGGCCACCCCGGACGTATCCATGGCCGTATTGTCGGTGATGAGCAGCGAGAGCTGCATGGCATCGTTGGCAATTTCGCGGCTGGTGGCTTCCTTGAGAATATCGAGGTGGCTTTTGGCCAGCTTGAAGTCGCCGGCGAAATAGCTCAGGCGGGCGTTGCGCAACTTGGCCTCGTAGCCCAGCGGTGAGTCTTTGTGCGACTTTTCTACCTGTGAATACAGCAACGTAGCTTCCCACGGTTCGCCACGTAGCAGGTAGATATCGGCCAGGTCAATCTTGGCCTGGTCTACTACGTCGAGGTTGGCGCGGGGCATGTCAATTACTTCTTGGAGCAGCTTCACAGCTTCCGGCTTTTCATCGAGTTGGAAGGCGTGCAGCACGGCCATGCTACGCAGTACCGAAGCGGTTTGTGGAGTGCGGCCCAGCTCTGCCAGTACCTGCTGGTACTCCCCTATCAGGCCCCGGATTTTGGCCGGATCAATAGGATAAGTATCCCGCACTTGGGCTTCGCGGGTTTGCACGAGCCGCTGACGGGCGGTGGCGTAGAACGAGCCGCTACGGTACTCCCGCAACACGTATTCGTAGCCACTAATGGCGCTTTCGTAATCTTTGTTCTGCTGGGCAATTGCCGCAATATCCATCACGCGGCTGCCTTCGGTGCGGCCACGGCGGTCGAGGGCCTTGGCCTGCACCAGTGCGCCAGTAAAGTCGCGGCGTTGCACCTGCAGCCACAGCAGCAATTCGCTATACACAGCCCGCTCAGGATATTTCTGCACGTTGGTGAGTAGCTCGCGCTCTAGTGCCTCAAAGCCTTTTTCGTCCTGTAGCGTGTTCTGGAGCATGTTGCGCACAAACGGTAATTGCTGCTCATCGTCCTGCACCAGCCGCAGCGTTTCGGCCATCAGGCGCTCCGAGTTGCCGTTCTGGGTGTAGAGCTGGATGAGTTGCGGGCCATACTCCGTATCATTTTTGGCCAGCACGCGGCCGCGCAGGTAGGTCTTCTCGGCCCACTCCGGCAGCTTGAAGCGGCTGAATTCGGTGGCAACAGGTACTATCTGGGTTGAGTTGAGTTGGCTTACTACCTTTTCGTACTGCTTTGTTGCGGCAGCCTGGTCACCAGCGGCGGCATACACGGCGCCCAGCGTGACACCATACACGGCCTCATCAGAGTGCTGGCGCTGCGCTTTCTTGACCAGCTTCTCGGCATCCTTGTAGCGCTTAAGCTGCTGCAAGGACGCCAGATAATCAGGCAGCACGTTGGGCGCTGTCTGGGCCTCAGTGGGCAGCTTACCGAACAGAAACACGGCCTTTTCGTGCTCCCCTTTGCGGGAATACTCTCTGGCCAACGAAATATTGCCGCCTTCCTGCTGCGCCTGCACAGGCAAGGAAGCCAGCAGCAGCAGAGAAAACAGCACAGGACGGAAACGACGCATAGAATGAGACATATTCGGGGAAACGGCCCGGCGGCCGGATTCATTTCAAGATAGGCAGGAAATCTGGCTAGCAGCCTGCGCTACCACTACGCAACAGACAGAAGCGCACAAAAAAAGCCGCTCCTTTGGGAGCGGCTTTTCTGGAACTAGCTTATCAAGCTTAGAAGAACTTGTTCCGCTCGTCTTTGATGTCGGCGTGGTTCTTCACGGCTTCGTAGATGAGGCCATCGGCGCGGTTCTGGCGCTGGGCCATGAGCTGCTTTTTCACGGTGGCTACATCCGTAGTAGCCGTGGGCTTCTGCACGCTAACGGGCTCTACAATCAGCACGCCCTGTTCGCCTTGGATAGGCGTCGACTTTTGGCCAGCTTTCAGGCCGAACACCTTGCCGACTGCTACCGGCTCACCGCCAAGGCCAGGAATGGTACCCGAACCGAGTGCTACACCCTCAGCCGTTTTTACTTGCGCCTGCGGGCCATAGGTAGCCGCAATCTGCTCCAGAGTACCGGTTTTGCCTTTCAGCTTCTCAATGATTTGCTGAGCCTTGATTTCGTTACGGACTGCAGCCTGCAGTTCAGGCTTCAGGCTGGCTACGTCGGCAGTGCCCTTGCTCCGCTGCCCGGTCAGGACGGCAATAACGTACTGGTCGCCCATATCGAATACTTCCGATACGTCGCCAACGGCAGTTTCCTTGCCGGCAGTACCATAGGCCCAACGCACAATTTCGCGGGCATTCTGGAGGCTATTTACAGCCCGGTCGCCGCGGCCGAGGCCCTTGGCTTCCTGCTTCTGCAGCGTTTTGTCTTTCGCCACTGCCTTACGGAATGACTCTAGATCCGTCACTTCCCCTTTCAGAGCCTGCGCTTTGGCATAAGCTGCTTCGTTGGTAGCTTCAGAAGGAGCAATGCGTTTCTGTACGGCTGCCAGCTGGTAGGTTTGAGACGTTTTTGGAGCCGTGATTTTGATGATGTGGTAGCCAAAAGAGGTCTTCACCAAGCTAGGCAGCAAACCAGCCGAAGAAGCTCCAAACACTGCCTTTTCAAACTCTGGTACCATGCGGCCCTGCTGGAACCAGCCCAGGTCGCCGCCGGTGCTTACGGTACCGTCTGTACCGAACTGGCGAGCCATCGTAGCGAAATCAGCGCCTCCCTTGATTTTGTTCAGAACGTCGGTAGCCTTGGCTTTTGCAGCAGCGTCGGCTTCCGGCGTAGTGCCATCGGCTTTGATGAGGATATGGCTGGCGCGAGCGGCTGGCTGCGCGCCGGCTTTCTCACCGGTTACTTTATAGAGGCTGGTAGTGCCGTTTTCCGAATACGGGCCATACACTTTGCCTACTGCTAGCGGCAGTTGCTGACGCAGCTTCTCTGGCATTTCAGCCGGCGAAACGAAAGCGGCGCTATACGGCTGGTCCGAATTGAGCTTCACGAACAGAGAATCGTTCGGAGCAGAAGCAAACTGAGCCGCCAGCTGATCTACAGCCTGGCGGGAAGTGGTGCTGTCTTCTACCGAAGCTGTTACCGGAATGCTCACGTACTCAATCGTACGACCGTCTTCAACTTTGTAACGGCCTTTGTTTTTGTCGAGGTAGGCCTGCAGCTGGTCGTCCGTCACTTTCACCGCCGAGTCGGAGATGGAGAAGTACGGCACGAACAGGTAGCGCATCGACGCGCGCGTGTTCTGGTCCTCATCGAAGCGTTTGGCTTCAGCCGAAGTAACGTAGTTGCTCATCTTGAGCAGGTTGTTGTACTTCTGGCCCATACGCTCCGGACCAAGGTTGGCTTCGAAGTTGTGCCAGGCAGCCTGCGCATCCGGGGGCATTTTGTCGAGGCCCTGCAGATACTGAATGATTTTGGACCGGTCGAACTGGCCGGTTTGCTGGTCGGTGAAGGCTTGGCGGATGCTGGGGTGAATGTTCTTTCCCTGCACCATATCGGTCAGTTCCTCGTCGGAAACTGTCAGACCCAGCTTGTCGAACTCCTTCTGGAAGGCAATGCGGTAGATGGTCTGGTTCCAGGCTTGGTCGCGCAGGTAGCCCATTGTCTGCTCATCGGGCTGGCGGCCCTGCTGCTGCACAAACGACTGCTTGGCCTGCTCCAAGGTATTGTTGAAGTCCGCTAGCTCTACTTTCTCGCCGGCAATCTCCCCTACTACGTTTTCGTTGCGGTTGAACAGCCGGTTTTTACCTCCAACAAGGTCGCTGCCCACGATGAAGAACAGCATGCCGATGGCCACGGTGCCCACGGCCCAGCCTGATTTTTCTCGAATCGTGTTAATTAATGCCATTTACTTGAAAAAAAGCGCAGTATGAAAAAGCGGAAAGAGGTGCAAAATAACCAGAATTGCTGGGAGAATCAAAGCTAATGTACCAAGCAGCAGGCCATAGGTAAGCCCACAAGCCAGAAAACGACTATCCTCCTGCACCAGACAGATGTCGGCGGCAGGATAACAGTCGTTTTATTCGGTCTTTGCTGCTTCGCTAGTTCCGGCGCTTGTTGCGGGGTACTGGCTTGGCGGGTGCCGTTGGCTGAGGCTTTTCAGGCGTTTTGGGCTCGGCCGGCGGCTTGAGGTAGCGGTAGAGCATAACGCACGCAAACGACACCATAAAGAGCCAGTAATTGTCGCGGAGGGCGTTTTTGTCGTCCATGCGCTGTACCGTTTGGTAGGTACCGATGACGAACGACACAACGGCCAGCGCAAACAGGATGGTGCGTCCGAGACCCGGCGCCCAGAATCGTTTCATGCGGCAAAGATTAGTTTCCGGGCTGCGTGGTGGCCTGGTCGATGGTAAACACGCCTTCCGGCTTGAGAATGGTGTAGCGCGAGAAATCCTGGTTGGCAGTCAGGCCATAGCCCGTGAGAATTTCCGTGGGCGTCTGGATGCGTACCAACTGTGTGGTGTCGTTGTAGATGAGTTGCTTCGACTGATCGAAGTACATTTCCTCGGTCTTCATCGACTGCTGCTTCTGCACGTTGCTCACGCGCACATCCCCCCGAATGAAGTAGAGGTTTTTGGCCTTATCGAAACGGCCGTAATTGCCGCGCAACGTATTCAGCACCTCCGTGCCGCCTTTCGTGTAGAAGGTCACGTCAATACCTTTCGGATACAGCTTGTCGCCGTTTTCAAACTGCTGCTCCAGGGGCGCCTGGTACTTAATCTGTAGCCGAGCCGAGTCGCTGTACAGCGTCAGTACGTTGGTGGTTTCCAACAAGGGCCCCTTGTATACCACAGGCTTTTTGCTGGCTGCCGGATCTTTTTTCTGGCAACCAGCAGCCAGTAGCCCCGCACTCAGCAGCAGAGCCAGCAGTGGCCGGCAGCAAACGGTCAGACGAGCAGTAGCCATAGGCGGCAGGTTACTCAATGCGGCGCTTGATAAACCAGCGGTTGTTAAGGGAGATGCCCAATTGGGCCCGGATGTAGCTTTCTTTCACATTCCGTTCCGTGAGGCCAGTGCTCAACTGCCGAACGTCGGTGTTGCCGCGCTGCCCGTATGCGAAACCCAGATTGAGGGTGGTAGCGTCGAGGGCCGAGGCAGAAACCGGGAACGAGAAGCCCCAGCTTACCGCCCGGTCATACAGTACCTGCCCACCGGGCCGGTAAGGCATCTGGGCTACCGACAGGCCGGCCCGATAGGTCACGCGCTTGAAGTAGTTCTCAACCGAGCTAGGATCGGGGGCAAATTCGCCGCCAACAGCCGCCCGCCACGTGTCGTCTAGCGGTACGCCTACAGTGCCGCCACGCTCATTGAACGCCCGGAATTTAGACCACTGCTGCTGCGCTACATCAATGTTAGCCGACCAACTCTTGTTGTTATCGATGCTGATGCCGAACTGCGCCAGAGCCGGAACGGTGGCTTTGCCTTCGCCACTTTCCAGAATGATATTTTCGCCAATCTGGCTGCCGACTGCCGACTGGCGGTTAAGCGTCAGAGCCCGTTCTCCGTTCAGCTTCGTCTGGAAACCGTACGTGGCCCCTAGGTTATAGCTGAGCGTTTTGGCGAATTTGCCGCGGTAGTGCGCGCCACCCCGAAATTTGAAGTCGGAGTAGTGTATGTGGTCGAGCAGAATGGTTTTCTCCAGCTCGTTGTCCGACGTTACGACATCCGGTATTACCTGCGTGGCCGTGCTCATATCGATGCTGCCAAACACGTAGGAAGCTGCTACGCCCACCGAGAGGCCTTTGGCAATCCGGACGCCCTGCGCGATATACGCCTCCGACAGCTCGCCTTCGCCGCTATATCGGTTGAGTACCTGCGCCAGGGTGGGGTTGTTGTTCACCCGTGTCAGCTCATTCGACTCAAAATCGACAGAGCTGAAAGGTTTGAGGCCCAGAGCAGCACCCCAGCGGCTGGATAGCGGAATAGCTAGGGCCAAATACCCCAACTTGCCACTACCAGTCTTCTGGGACGTTACGCTGTTGCTTACCGTTTTGTACTGCCCAATTGCCGTAGCCTCCCACGTGGTACGGTTCATATAGAAGAGCAGCGCAGGGTTGAGTTCATTCACCTGCACCCCGTTTGGAGCGGCTATGCCGGCTCCGCCCATTCCCATCTGCCGGACACCACCAGCGTTGAAGTAGGTGTCGCCCAGCCCGAGGCGGGAATAAGGAGAGTTACCGAGGCTTTGCCCGTGGCCGCGCGTAGCGCCCGCGAGGCTCAACACCGTCAATCCCAGCAGCCCGGCGTATTTAGAGTTTAACATTGTATGCCAATATACGGTGGAGCCCAATCAGCACGAGCTCCGGAATGCCAAAGATAAGGCCTTTCAGCCGTGGTTGGAAAAAAGCCGCGTCGCCGCCAGCTAGCACCACTGCCAGCCCCGGGTATTGCTCCCGGTAGCTGGCAATGAAGCCATTGACTTCCGCAGCCGCGCCGTTCAGCACGCCGCTACGAATCGAGGAAATGGTGTCGTCGCCGGTTAGCGGCAGCGGTGCGGCTACTTCTTCTGGCATTTCCACGAGTGGCAGCCGCCCCGTAAACGTGTGCAACGCCCGAAAACGCATAGCCAGACCCGGCGCAATACTGCCGCCTCGAAACGTGTGTCCTCCTTCTACCAAGTCGCACTTGATGGCCGTGCCCGCATCCACAACAAGCGTATCGTGGCCAGGGCGCAGCCAGGCAGCACCTACGGCAGCAGCCAGACGGTCGGCCCCGAGTGTATGCGGAGTGGCGTAAGTAGTGCTAATAGGCAACGGCGTAGCTGCAGGTCGAAACTCCAATACGGTACCGCTCACCTCCTGCTGAAGCATAGTTACCCACCTTTCTGTGGGAGCCGCTACGGAGGCCAGCACTGCGTGGTACGGGCGCAAGCGCCGCACAGCAGCCATTACCTGCTCCAGCGTCTGGCCGCTAGCTGTTTCCACTAATTCGTTTCCCTCGAAGCAACCGTATTTCACGGCTGTGTTACCAATATCGAGAGCAAACGTGCGCACGGAAGCGGTGATGGAATGTGAGGTGATGGACCAATAAGTTGGGCAGATGGTGAGCCTAATGTTCCGCTGACACGTTTGGCGCCGCGCTGAACATCAAACTCACCATTTAACCCATCTCACCTGTAAGAGACGCCTTGCAAGCCGGGGGTTGCGTTTTACATGAAATACTTCAGCCGGATAACTTCCTTCTCGTTCAGGAAGCGCCATTTGCCGCGTGGCAGGTCTTTTTTCGTGAGGCCCGCGTACTGCACCCGGTCAAGCGTCACTACATCGTAGCCTAGATGCTCGAAAATGCGGCGCACAATACGGTTCCGCCCAATGTGAATCTCAACGCCCACAAAGTGCGCGTTGCCTGCTACCACAGCTACGTCGTCCACTTCAGCCTTGCCATCTTCCAGCTCTACACCGGCCGCAATCTGCTTCAGGTGCTCTTCTGTGAGTGGCTTGTCCAGCTCTACTTGGTAGATTTTTTTGTTGCGGTGCGAAGGATGCGAAAGTTTCTGTGCCACCTCCCCGTCGTTGGTGAAGAGCAGCAGGCCCGTTGTGTTACGGTCGAGGCGGCCGACCGGGAAAATACGCTCCTTTGACGATTCCTTAATGAGGTCCATTACCGTGCGGCGGCCCTCCGGGTCTTCGGTCGTCGTGATGGTGTCTTTGGGCTTGTTTAGCAACACGTACACCAGCTTCTCCCGGTTGAGATTGGTCTTGCCATACTGCACCGTGTCGGTAGGCAGCACTTTGTAGCCCATTTCCGTCACAACTTCGCCATTCACCTTGATTTCGCCCGCTGCAATCAGCGAGTCGGCCTCGCGGCGGGAGCAAACACCCGCGTTGGCGATGTAGCGGTTCAGACGCAGCTCGTCGCCACTCTCATCCTCCTGCCGACGACGCTTATTGCCGCGGTTCTTGTCGTCTTCGTAGTGCTTGAGGTTCTTGTAGTCGGGAGCTTGGCCAGCTACTTCACCGCGCTTCAGCTTGTCGGCACGGTTGGGTGTGGAGGCGTCGCGGCCAAAGCGGGTCGGCGCTGGGCGCTCGGGTCGGGCCGGACGGGCGTCCCGCTCGCCGAAGCTGCGGCTGGCACCAAAACCGCCTTCTTTCCGGTCGGGTCGGTCATTCAGGCTACGCGTACCAAAGCTGCTCCGCTCGCCGGTGCTCCGGGTGCCGAAGCCTCCTTCACGCCGCTCGCCGTAGGTGCCACGAGTTCTGTCGCCTGATTCGGCATCCCGCTCACGACGGGGGGCTGGCTGCTCATCAAATCCTTCCGGACGGCCCCGAAAATCGAAGGGGCGGGCAGGCCGGATTTCCCGGTCGGGTCCCAGGTTGCCATCAGTTCGTGGAGTTGCATCGAAAGACGTATCACGCGGCTTGAAGTCGCGCGGCGTTTCTGGCTGGTTGGGGTCCGATTTGATGAACTTCCGATTCCGTTCGCCGGCACCACCCCGAGGCACTGCCGGGCGGCCTTCCTGGCGATAGGGCTGGCCTTCCCACGTCTTTTTGGGTGCAAACGGGCGCACCGGACGGTCGTCCTCGCGGCGTGGCCCTCCGAAGCTGCTGCCCCGACGGTCATCGTCGCGGCGCGGGCCGCCACGCTCAAAGCCACGGCCGCCTTCCGCCGGCCGGTTGCCGTAAGGACGGCCACCACTATCGTTGTCGCGGCCACGGAAGCCACCACCAAAGCCACTGTCGTTGCTACGGCCAAAGCTGCCACCTGACTTGTTGGGTCCGCCAAATTTCTTCGGGCCACCAAAGCCACCGGTACGGTCGCCAGGGCCACGGCCGAAAGCAGGCCGGTCAGAAGAACTGTTTCGGTTGCCTGCGTCGCCGGAGCGGTTTGGCCGCTCACGGTCGCCGCCCGAGCTGGGCCGGTCGCTACCGCCACGTGGCGCGTTAAATTTTTGGTAGAAACCCGATCCGCCAGTGCTGCTGGAGGGTCGGTCGGTGCGGCCGCTACGGCCGGCCGGATTGCCGGAGTTGTGCTTCTTGCCCATGGTTGCAAGGATGAGTTCCGTATCGCTACGGTACAGGTGAAAATAAGAACGTCAGGTAAGCGCTAGTCTGAGCGCGCTGGTGAGAACGAGCCAGACCAGAAAACAGTGCCCGGACCAACGGCCTTCCTTCTAAAAGAAGACAGACCGTTGGTCCGGGCGCTGCAAGAGAAGTTGTCGGACCTAGTCGCGACGAGCCATTTTGGCTTCGATGGAATGCTGGGTGTGCGGTACCGCGCGCAGGCGTTCTTTTGGAATCAGCTTGCCGGTGCCAATGCACACACCATACGTACCGTTCTTGATACGGACCAAGGCATTTTCAAGCTGCTGAATGAACTTCATCTGGCGGGAAGCCAACTGGTTCAGGCTTTCCTTTTCGGCCGTATCAGCGCCATCTTCCAGCACCTTCGAGGAAGACGCTGTATTGTCGGTGCCAGTATCGTTTTTGCGGCTTAAGGTTTCTTTGATGAAAGCAACCTCTTTGCGGGCGGCGGTTAGCTTATCCTGGATGATTTGCTCGAACTCGGCCAAATCTTCTCTGGAATAGCGTAGGGTTTCGTCACTCATGTCGGGGTCGGAAAATGTAAACTAAAAATGGGAGAGAGAAGATGCTATCGAGTGCCGTGAACAGCCCTCGGGATGTTGGTGCCAACAGCTTTAGCAGAAAATTAGTTTAGCTATTTGTCTGCACTACCGGCAAAACCACCTAGAATCGAGCGGGATGCCCTGGCGTTTTCGGGCGCAAAGCTACGCTTTTGTGCGACAATCCCTTTTGCGTCGGCACTTTACAACATGACTCTGGCGAATTACTGGCTTAGAAGCTCAGCATTTGGATTGCGGCTACTGCCCCTTCGACACCTTTGTTACCGTGTTTGCCGCCGGCCCGGTCCCAGGCCTGTTCCAGTGTGTTGGTTGTCACTAGTCCAAAGATGACCGGCTTGTTAAACTTCAGGCCCACATTAGTAATGCCATTGGCAACTGCGTGGCAGATGTAGTCGTCGTGCTTGGTTTCGCCTTTGATAACAACGCCTAGGCAGATAACAGCATCTATTTCTTCATGCTGGGCCAGCAGTTGCGCACCCAGTGTCAGCTCGAAGCTACCTGGTACAGTGTTACGAAAGATGTTCTCTTCCTTGGCACCATGCTTAAGCAGTGTCTCGTAGGCGCCGCGTGCCAGTGTATCGGTTATTTCGCGGTTCCACTCGGCCACTACTAAGCCGAATCGTTTGTCCGCAATGTCGATGAAGTGGTCGGAGTTGTACTCGCTCAGGTTCTTGAGGGAAGTGGCCATGAGGTATGAGGAAAAAAGCGTTGTGCGTAATCGAGGCCCGTTTTGGGTGTACGCCGTCGTGCGGGCCTGGTAAGGAAACCGGATAAAAGAAAAGGACGGCACTACACCGTCCTTTTCTTTTTGCGCCATCCCCGTTTGCCAGGGAGGCAATATGCTATTTACCGCTTAGCGCTTCGGCGCGGGCTTTGTATTGGCGGGCTTCGTTCACCTCGAATGAGGCGGGATACTCCGTTACAATCCGGTCGTAGGCTTTCAGGGCACCTGTGTAGTCTTTAGCCAGTTCCAGGGCCGTAGCTTCCTTCAAGAGGTAGCCAGGCGTAAACTGCTCATTGGCGTTGTGGTTGGCGGCTTTATTGTAAAACTCTGCTGCCTCCTTGTATTTGTTTTGCTCCAGATTAGCGTCGCCAAGTAATGCATAGGCGCGGGCCTGCACCAGCAAATCATCAGACGAGAAATCCTCCAGATAGTCGGCGGCAGCTTTGTACTGGCCTTCTTTCAGCGCAGCTACACCGGCGTAGAAATTGGCCAAGTTGCCTGCTTTGGTACCGCTGTATTCGTTTGCTACCGACTCCAGTCCTACATACTGACCGTCGCCTTTCATGGCTTTCTTCAGCGAGTCAGCCTCCCAGTAGTTCACCGCCTGAAACATGGCAGCTTGTGCCTTGCTATCCTGCGATGAGCGCCACGTATAGAAGCCAAAGGCCCCTACTATTGCCAGCACCACTACGGCCAGCAAGCCCAACAGCACATTTTTATTGCGCCGCAGGAAATCCTCCGACTCAACCAGCCGAGTAGCCAAGGCGTCTGGATCTTCCAGCAGCGGATGCTCTGTGGAGAAGGTAGCAGGAGCAAGCGGGTCGGCCGAGACAGGTTGTTGCGGCTGACGTGCTCCGGGCGTTTTGCCCGTGTATGGAATCTTTGACATGAGTGGTTTCTGGTAACAGCGGCCAGAGCCGGGGTAAAGCCCGCTTCGTGTTAGTCGCGGATGTAAGGATAATCCTGCTGCACGTACACGTCCTTGAACAGTTCGTCGGCGGTTGGATAAGGCGAGGTTTCCGCAAAATCTACCGACTCCAGTACCTGCGCTTTGATTTTTTCATCAATAGCAGTCAGTGCTTCTTCCGTGGCCATGTTGTTGGTCAGGATGGTGTGGCGCACTGCTTCGATGGCGTCGCGGGAGCGGTAATCCTCCAGCTCTTCCTTGGTGCGGTATTTAGCCGGGTCACTCATGGAGTGGCCTTTGTAGCGGTACGTTTTGAACTCCAGGAACGTCGGGCCTTCACCAGCACGGGCACGCTCAGCGGCTCGTGCTACAGCATCGTGCACGTCTTCTACATTCATGGCATTCACTGGCTCCGACGGCATGTCGTAGCCGCGGCCGATGTGGTAGAGCTCCGTTACGTTGGAAGTGCGCTGCACCGAAGTGCCCATGGCGTAGCCGTTGTTTTCTACCACAAAGATGACAGGCAGCTTCCACAGCATGGCCATGTTGAAAGCCTCGTGCAGAGCACCTTGGCGCACTGCGCCGTCGCCCATGTAGCAGATGCAGAGGTTGCCCGTCTTGTTGTACTTCTCGGCGAAAGCAATGCCGGCTCCCATCGGAACCTGTGCCCCTACGATACCGTGGCCACCAACGAAGTTCACCTCCTTATCGAAGATGTGCATCGAGCCGCCTTTGCCTTTCGAGCAGCCAGTAGCTTTTGCATATAGCTCGGCCATGATGGCGTTTGGCGAAGTGCCCAGTGCCAGCGGGTGCGCATGGTCACGGTAAGCCGTAATCCACTTGTCGCCCTTGCGCAAAGCTGATACTGCCCCGGCTGCACAGGCCTCTTGACCAATGTAGAGGTGGCAGAAGCCTTTTATCTTTTGCTGGCCATACAGCTGGCCGGCCTTCTCCTCAAACTTGCGCATGAGCTGCATTTGCTCATACCAGGTGAGGTAGGTTTCTTTCGAGAATTTGGGTTTAGCGGGTGAAGTAGCCTTGGCTTCCTTCACGTCGCCTTTTTTTGCTGACTTGCCTTTGCTCACAGCAGGCGGCATCACCGGGTCAGGCTGTTCTACCGTATTGGTAACAGCATTGCTCTTGGCAACGGCTTTCTGGGCCGGCGTTTTCTTCGCCGAATTGGAAGCCTTCGGGGCAGCCTTTACTTTCGTCTCCGCCATCTTGCTTTCGGTTGTTCGCGTTTGGGATGCGAAAGTACGTAAAAGGATTGCAATTCCGAACCCCTACGCATGATACTCGAAAGCCTGCACCTACTGTTTTTCAAAAATTACGACGAGGCGAATCTGCGCTTTTCTCCGCGCATCAATTGCTTTGTTGGGGACAACGGCAGCGGCAAAACCAATTTACTGGATGCTATTCATTACCTCTCTCTTACCAAGAGTGCCTTCACTTCCTTGGATGCGCAAAGCATTAAGCAGGGGGAAGAGTTCTTTGTGGTCAAGGGCCGTTTCCAGCAGGGCGACACAGTGGTTTCGGCAACAGTTGGCAGCGAGGCCATCCAGGTAAGTCTGCGTGTTGGGCAGAAGAAAGCCGTCACTCACGACAAGCAACCCTACGAGCGGATATCTGACCACATTGGCCGTTACCCTGCTGTTCTTATCTCCCCTTATGACACAGACCTTATCCGGCAGGGTAGCGAAGAGCGGCGCAAGTACTTCGACAGCCTTATTTCTCAGCTGGACCACGAGTACCTGGAACTGCTGATTTCCTATAACCACATCTTACGTCAGCGCAACTCGTTGCTTAAGCTGGCCGCCGAGCGCCAAGGCGGTTACGACCGTGATTATTTGCTTGTACTTGATGAGCAGTTGGTGCCGGCTGGCCTGAAGATCGTGGATGCTCGTCAGCAGTTTCTAGTGGAGTTCACACCCATTTTCCAGCGCCACTATCAGCAGCTTGCTGATAGCCGCGAGGTAGTGACGCTTTCTTATAAGAGTCAGTTGCCCGAAGCTGACTTTGCGAAACTGCTGAGAATACAGGAGCGCAAGGACCTTGCTCTTCAACGAACAACAGTTGGACCTCATAAGGATGACTTCGTTTTCCTGATGGATGAGCTGGCAGTTAAAAGTTACGGCTCGCAGGGGCAGCAGAAGTCCTATGTTATTGCGCTAAAGCTCGCGCAGTTTGAAATCCTTTCCCTGCGTCAACAACAAAAGCCCCTACTCCTACTCGACGACATATTTGACCGGCTGGATGAAAAGCGTATCACCCGTCTTCTACAGTTGGTAGCCGACCACACCTTTGGGCAAGTATTCCTGACCGATACCCACCTGGACCGTACCGACCTTGCGCTTGCTACTATCACGGACCAAATCAGTCGGTTTCAGGTTGAGAATGGTAGTGTTAGGCCCCTCTGATTGGAGTACCTTTGCGTGTCCTTTTTAAGTTAATTAGGCCTTGTTCCCTCGCGCGTTATTATAATCTCACTTCGTGAAAAAAGCAAGCTCGCCTGAGAATTCCCGTCAAGCGGATATTGTGCCTCTCAAAGACAGCATCAAAGCCCTGCTAAAAGTATATCGTCTGCAGGGCAAGCTCAACGAGGTAACAGTAGTGGCCAACTGGGAAAAGGTGATGGGCAAGGCGGTTGCGCTTAAGACGAAGGAGATATATGTCAGCAATGGAAAGCTGTTCGTGCGGCTCACTTCTGCCCCACTCAAGCACGAGCTGGTCATGGCAAAGACCAGGGTTTTGGAGCTCATCAATGCTGCCGTAGGTGAAACGGTAGTCAAGGAAGTAGTATTCCTATGACGTCAATCTTGGCATTAACACGTGCCATCAATGTGGCGTATTGACTACCCAATTAGCCATACCGTCATATACGGCGGCGGCCTTGTGTCTGCTCTGCCTCGGAACACACATCACATTCAATTGACCAGTTCTTTCGCTACCTACCACGGGAGGGGCTTTTGAATATCTATGACCTACTTTAAGGCTGCGCAGGCAATACAGCCTATTGCATACTCAGCCTATGCCTATTACCTCTTCATCTCCTCTACCACCGCTGCCTGACTTCAGGCCGGTTTCTTATTCGCGCCTTACCCTGACGGAACTCATGATTCCGTCGTATGCCAACTTTGGCGGTAAGATCCACGGAGGCATTCTTCTTTCCCTTATGGATAAGGTTGCATATGCGGCCGCATCCAAGCATGCCGGCACCTACTGCGTTACGGTGAGTGTAGATGGGGTAAACTTTCTGCAGCCAGTGGAAGTGGGCGAGTTAGTGTCGCTTTTAGCCTCCGTAAATTATGTGGGGCGCACTTCGCTGCTTGTGGGCATTAAGGTGGTTGCTGAAGATGTACGAACTGGCTTAGTCAAGCATACCAATACCTCTTATTTCACTATGGTTGCCAAGGACGACGTAGGCAAGCCAACAACCGTTCCTGGCCTCTCCTTAGAAAGGCCAGAGGACACCCGGCGCTTCCTTGAAGCAATTAAGAGACGTGAGTTCAACGCGCAGTTCAACCGTGAATTCAACAACGCAAGAACCGACCTTGCTATTGAGGACTCGCTTCATTTATTAGAAGCAGAACGATGTCGGATCAGCTATTGATTTGCCGCTGTTAGGCAGAAGCAATAACTGCCATTCCCTCTAATTCGAATCGGCCATGCTAAGAGAAATTCGCTCTTGCTATGGCCGATTTTGTATTACATATCCTCTCCAATTTGCTCGTGCTACTACTGATTTACTATGCCTAATTTCTGAGCCGAACTAATCTAAACAGAAGCAATAAAAGTGTATCCCTTCTTCTGTTCACTTACTCTTGCCTGTATTCCTTGCAGGCTGGTCATAGCCCCTAGCACGCCTGCCTGATTCGGACGTCTGCTACTGAACAGCAGACAATAATGTTTCACGTGGAACAATTCTGTTAACGCGGACCATACACTTTCAACAGCAGTTCATTGTAGGCTTCCAACAGCGCAATATACTTCGATTGCAGAGCCATAAGCTGCTTTGAGCTATCAGGCTCAGGCTGTTGTAACACTGAGGCGCGTTGTGTTACAGTTTGTAAAGGTGTAACAACAGAGGCCTGTGTTACAAATGGCAAACTACCTTGTTGTAACTGTGTAAAATCATTTGAGAAATCATGTCCGATGATGTCGCCAACTCTTTTTACAAATGCGTAATCAAGTGTATCCTCTTTGAATTTACGGTATATAGTAGGGCGTGTAATACCAAGACTATCCACAATACGTGTGATAGATA
Source organism: Hymenobacter sediminicola (assembly GCF_014250515.1). Taxonomy (NCBI): domain Bacteria; kingdom Pseudomonadati; phylum Bacteroidota; class Cytophagia; order Cytophagales; family Hymenobacteraceae; genus Hymenobacter; species Hymenobacter sediminicola. The sequence continues at coordinate 22,617 of NZ_CP060202.1, forward strand.
TTCCGCTGCTTTTAATGGCTTCTTGCAGTATTTCGCCTTGGTGTGGCATATCAGAACGGGAATAGAACAGAGGTGTAAATATGACAAATATGTTTCAAAGAACAAGATTACATTATTGAACTTTATGTACGAATAAACCGGTGTAACATTACAAGAGAAAATACACGTTACACTTGTTACAGATACAAATTATACGTTACACTATACAATAAGAAGTAACACAGATAACATATCAATGCAACAGAATTCTGCATAAACAGCGTTTTGAGCTATTGAGCACACTTTTATCCTGTAATACCCATTGTACACATCTATTCTACCCCGTTTCTTAACTCAGGACTGGGAGCTTTGCTATAACAGTAAGGGTTGTTACAACTTGTAGACCCTTTCCGTCTAGAGGCTAACGGGCAAGCAATGCCAGCAAACGGTCAGGATAGTCAGTAGTGATACCCGCTATTCCAAGCGCACATATGCTGCGCATATCATCTAGGTTATTGACAGTCCAAGGCACTACCTGTATGCCTTGGTGGTTCGTTTCCGCCAGGAGTTCAGAAGTCACTAAATCGTAGCGTGGTCCATATACCTCGGGGACAAAACCCAAGGCTTGGATATGCTCTTCAAAGGGTAGTGCATCCTCTACAAGTAGGCAACGAGCAAGCGCAGGAAGTTGGCGTCGGCACTCCTGCAGCACACGCACATCAAAGCAAAGTAGAGAGCTACGGGGCACCAAATCGAGGACGCGAAGCTCAGTTACTACTGCCGCCACGAAGACTGTGGGCGCGGGATGAAACCGACCGTCTCCGGCAGGTTCACTCTTCACTTCTATACTAAAGCGAACCGGACTCCGACCTAGTTGCATCGAAAGAGCATCGGCAGCTTCTACTACGTCCCGCAGTAGTGGCTTAACCGCTGGTAGAAGTACTTGCTCCGGGAAGCCAGGATGGCGTAGTTGCCCACAGTCGTAGCGCCGGATAGCTTCATAAGGAAGCTGATAAAGGTTATGCTGCTGCTGTACTGCGGCCGGAATGCGTAATCCCTGCGGGTCAAGACAGATAGCAGCATTCATCCAAGGCTCGTGCGATACGACCACTTGCCCATCAGCGGAAAGCACCACATCCAGCTCCAGTACATCAACGCCCAAACGGACAGCATGCAAGAAACCTGGCAGCGTATTCTCAGGATACAAGCCCCGGCAACCCCGGTGGCCGTGTACGTCAGGGCGTATAGAAGAGGCAGTTTGTAGAGTCATAGCTGCTCTACGGTATAGGCCCTGCAGATGGAGAAACCCAGCGTGTGTACACGGGGGTACTGCGAGTAAACTATAGGTGGTAAGCCGGAGCCAATCGAGTATTTTCGTCGCAAATTCACTTTTCCATTTCTATCCACGATGAAAAGATTGTTGATTCTGCTTGTGCTGGTGGCCGTGGCGGCAGGCGGCTACTTTTACTACCAAAGCCTAAAATCAGGCCCTAAATACTCACTGATGCAGGCCGCCAACGCCGTACGAACCCACGACGTGGCTGACTTCGAGCGGTACGTAGATATAAGCAGCGTAACGGGTAGCCTAGTAGATCAGGTCACGAGCCAAGGCTCCGCATTGGGCTTATTGAATCCGGGCGGGATGATGTTCAAAGGCGCGCTCCGGTTGATGAAGCCCCAGCTCGCCCAAGCAGCCCGCAAAGAGCTGCAGAACTACATAGAAACCGGCTCAGTAGAAGCGGCAGCGGCGGCCCGGCCCGATAAGCTGGTGAACGTATCGATGCTGGGACTGGCAGGCAAAGTAGTGAATCCCGATAGCCAGTTTAAGGATATCAAATACGTGAATGAGCAAGGCGAGCAGGCACTGGTTGGCTTGGAATTCACGCAGCCCAAATACGACACCACGCTGGTGGTAGAACTGAAGATGCTGAACCGAGGCGACCATTGGCAAGTGACAGAAATCACCAACTCAGGGGAGCTGCTCAAGCACGTAGCACGCCTAGAGAAAAAGAAGATTTTTGGAGCCAAATAGGTAGGCAAGGCCCAACAAAAAGCCCCGACACGAATCCGTGTCGGGGCTTTTTGTTGGGCGTGAACTGAATGCTATCTACGGCCGGAAAACAGGAAGTAGATGATAGAGCCACCAAACGGGAAGAACCAGATGATAAGCCCCCAGATGATCTTCTTGCCAATTGACCAATCCTGCTTGATAAGGCTCAGGAAAGCCATGACTGCAACAATCAGGTAGATGACCCCGAAGATGGTGATGCTACCATTGCTGCTGCGGCCCGAGCAGCTGCTCAGTAATACGGAGAACGTCAGGACCAGAGAGAGAAGTCCAACCGGCAGGCGGCTAGCCAGGGAAGTCAGTTTGTTCATGGGAGTAGAGAGTATTGGTGTGAACTACGTTTACGGTGTACTCTCAGGAATAGATATCTAAATTCAAGTATTTATATCATAATGCATTGATTTACAGTATATTACTCAAATACTGCTGTACCTGATGCCAAAAATCAACTGCTGCAGACGGCACTAGTATCAACGAAAGGACTACACCATAGAGCGCACCGTAAAAGTGAGCATCATGGTTAATGTTGTCGGCGCTACGGCGGCTCATGTAGTAGGAATAGCCCAAGTACAGAAATCCGAAGATGAAGGGCTGGATAGCAATAGGCAGCGGGAAAATGTAAATCCCTCCCCCACCGGGTGCCACCGGAAAGAAGAGTACGCTGGCGAATACTACCGACGACACACCGCCCGAAGCACCGAGACTATGGTAGCCAGGATCATGGCGGTGGCGGAAAAAAGTTGGAACTGATGACAGAATAATACCGCCCAGATAGAGCAGCAAGAAGAAGCCGATACCTGCTACTGTTCCGAAGCCCGCCACGTATTCGCGCAGCACGATGGGGCTGAATGAGTAGAAGGCAAACATGTTGAACAACAAATGTGTCAGGTCGGCGTGCAGGAAACCAGACGTCAGGAACCGGTACCACTGCTGCCGTTTCAGCATCAGGTAAGGACTCATTATCCAACTATCAAGCAAGGCACTGTTTGACCATGCGTACATCGAAATACAGGCCGTGAGGGCTATTAGGATCAGAATAGGGTTGAGCAAGGACATAAATGAGAAGCGGAGCTCCAAAAAGGTGTTTATAGGGCCTTCACACGCCTCGTGCCCAATGAAACGCCCAAAGACACTTCCGGCACTATCTGCGGGGCGTAGAGAGCCTAAAATTGAATAGTGGAGGGCTGGCTTAGCTCTCGCGCTCCAGCAGTTGCAGGGCCAGGTGGCGCAGGGGCTCCTTGCGGGCGGCTGGCACGCTCACGCGGTCCAAGTGCTGCAAGGCGTCCTCGAAGTAGTGGTTGATGCGGGCCTCGGTCTGGGGGCGAATATCCAGCTCGTCGTAGAGGGCGCGCACGGCCTGCACTTTGGCGTCGGCATCAGCTATGGGCTGGCCGATGTGGCGGGCCAGCTGGGCGCGCTGGGTTTCGTTGGCTTGAGTTTGGGCCGTGAGCAGCAGGAAGGTTTTCTTGTCGCTGAGGATGTCGCCGCCGACACGCTTGCCGAAGGTGGCGGCGTCGCCGTACACATCCAGCAGGTCGTCACGGAGCTGGAATGCTACGCCGATGCCTTCCCCAAACAGGCGTAGGTGCTCGGCATCTGCCTCAGAGCCGCCACCCAACCGGGCGCCTAGCTCCAGCGCGAAGCCCAGCAATACGGCCGTTTTCAGCCGAATCATGTCGATATATTGATCAATGCTGACCTCGGTTTCCGTCTCGAAGTTCATGTCCCACTGCTGGCCTTCGCACACCTCGGCGGCTGTTTGGGAGAAGCGGCGCAGCATGGGGGCCAACAGGGCGGGTGGCATATCAAACAGCAGCTCGTAGGCCCGCACCAGCATCACGTCGCCTGATAGGATGGCCACGTTGGGGTTCCACTTTTCGTGCACCGTGGGCTGGCCGCGCCGCAGCGGAGCCTGGTCCATGATGTCGTCGTGGAGCAACGTGAAGTTGTGGAACACCTCCACGGCCAATGCGGGCTTCAGGGCCACATCCAGCGCATCGGTGTAGAGCTGGGCACCCAGCAGCGTGAGCAGCGGCCGGATGCGCTTGCCGCCCAGCGCCATGATGTAGCGAATGGGCTCGTAGAGGGCGGTGGGCTGGTCGCCGTAGTGCAGCTCGGCAAGAGCGGCCGTGAGTTTATTGGAGAGGGCAGTAAGGTCCACAGAAACGGGTAAAGGTTCGGAGAGGAAAGGTACGGCAGCAGATATTGTTCTGAGTGCGGGGCAAGCGCACAAAGAAACGCCCGTCACCCTGAGCAAAGCGAAGGGCCCTATTGCGTTGAAACGATTGATGCCACAACGGCTCGTTTCAATGCAACGAGGTCCTTCGCTTTGCTCAGGGTGACGGGCAGTCCTGTAACAGCGCCCTCCTACCGGCGGCGCTTGCCTTTGTTGTCGCCACCAGGGCGGCCGCCGCTGCTGCGCTCGGGGCGGTAGCCGCGGGGCCTGCTGTTCTCGCGTCGCTCCTGTAGCTCGCGCTGCTTCACTGCATCGGGACGGTTATCTACCAGCTCGAAGTCGATAGTACGGTCGAGCAGATTGGCCGATTTGACAATCACCTGAAGCTCGTCGCCGAACTGGATGATGCGCTTGCTGCGCTGCCCCACGATGCGGTAGTTGTCGCGGTCCAGCTCGAAATGGTCGCCGGGAATCTCGCTCAGGCGCACCATGCCTTCGCACTTGTTTTCCTCAATTTCGATATACATGCCGCGTTCCGTCAGGCCCGACACTACCCCGGTGAACGTCTCGCCAATCACCTCCGACATAAACTCCACCTGCTTGTATTTGATGCTGGCGCGCTCGGCGGAGGCCGCTACTTTCTCGCGTTCCGAGGAGTGCTTGCACTCTTCTTCCACGGGCTCCACCTCCACGTTCTTGCCACCTTCCAGGTAGTGCTCCAGCAGGCGGTGCGCCATCATATCGGGGTAGCGACGGATGGGTGAGGTGAAGTGTGAGTAATGGTCAAAGGCCAGACCGAAGTGGCCCAGCGGCTCGGTGGTATAAATGGCCTTGCTCATGGTGCGCACGGCCAGGGTCTGAATCACGTTCTGCTCGGGCCGGCCCATTACCTCCATCGAGAGGTCGTTCAGCTCGGTGCTGATCTTCTTCGGGTTGGCCAGGTCGAGGTTGTGGCCAAATTTCTTGGCGAACAGCGCAAAGGTCTGCAGGCGGTCCGGGTCGGGGGCTTCGTGCACGCGGTACACCATTGTGAAGCGCGGCTTGCGGGCCTTGAGCTTGAACACGAACTCAGCCACCTTGCGGTTGGCGAGTAGCATGAACTCCTCAATCATCTTGTGCGCGTCCTTGCGCTCCTTCACGTACACGCCCAGCGGCTTGCCGTTCTCGTCCAGACGGAACTTCACCTCCTGCGTCTCGAAGCTGATGGCGCCTTGCTTGAAGCGGGTTGCGCACAGCTTCTTGGCAATGCTGTTCATGAGCTGGATTTCGGTGGTGTAGTCCGAGTCCAGCCCTTCGATGCGCTCCTGCGCTTCCTCATAGGCGAAGCGGCGGTCGGAGTGAATGATGGTTTTGCCGAACCACGACTCGTAGAGCTTGCCGTTTTCGTCGAGCTCAAACACGGCCGAGAAGGTCAGTTTATCCTCGTTAGGGCGCAACGAGCAGAGGCCGTTGGAGAGGCGCTCCGGTAGCATCGGAATCACCCGGTCTACGAGGTAGACCGATGTAGCGCGGTGCTTGGCTTCCTGCTCCAGGGCCGTGCCGGGCCGCACGTAGTGCGTCACGTCGGCGATGTGCACCCCGATTTCCCAGTGGCCGTTTTCCAGCTTCTGGATACTCAAAGCATCGTCGAAGTCCTTGGCGTCGGCTGGGTCGATGGTGAAGGTGGTGATGTGGCGGAAGTCGCGGCGGCGCTCAATCTCAGCAGGCGGGATGACATCGGAAATAGATTCCGACTCCTCCTCTACCTCAGCCGGAAATTCAAACGGCAGCCCGAACTCGGCCATGATGGCATTTATCTCGGCTTCGTTGCCGCCGGCCTGCCCGAAGCTGCGCACCACTTCACCCAGCGGCGACCGGCCGGCATCATCCTCCGGAAACTCCGTGACGCGCACCAGCACTTTCTCGCCATCTACGGCGCCGTGCAGGTTCTCGAAAGGCACAAACACGTCGAAGTACATCTTGCGGTTGTCGGGCTTCACGAAGCCGATGCCGCCGCGCACCTGCAGGCGGCCTACCACCTCGGGGCGCACCCGCTTGAGCACTTCTACCACGTCGCCGACAGGGCGGCCGTCGCGGGAGCCGCGCAAGCGCAGGCGCACGGTGTCGCCGTGCATGGCAAACTTCAACCGGTCCGTGAACACGCGCACGTCACTTTCGCTTTCCTCCGAAATCACGAAGGCAAACTTGTCGGTAGCCAGCGCCACGGTCCCGACGATGGTTTCGGCGTGGGAGTCGCGGCGGCGGCGGGTTTCGGTGGCACCGTCGGCATCAGGAAAGTCGAAGCCGGCCTCGCGGCGGCGGTGCACCACAGGGTCTTGGCCGAAGTCGGCTTCGGGGGGCCGGATGCTGCGGCGAGCAGGCACCGGTGTGTTATCGGTGTTGCGCGCCCGACGGCTACTGGCGGGCACTGTAGCCGCATCAGCAGCGGCGGAGTCCGTGAGGCGGTACTCGTCGTTTTGCAGCAGTGTGAGCATGCCGGCGTTTTTCAACGCCTTCAGATGGGCAAATATGTCTTCGCGCTGCTCCTTGGTTGTCACGCCGAGGCGGCGCGAAATCTGGCGGTAGGCAAAGACCTTACCGGGGTTGTCGCGGAAGATGCGGAATACGATGTCTTTGGTAATAGGGGCAGCATCATGGCTGCCAGCGGCTGCCTTCGCGCGGTCGGCGCGGGGGGCGGCGGAGTCGTCTTTTCTTTTCATTTAGAAAATGAGAGCCGCCAGTGGTTGTCTTTTTCGCAGGCGGCGGGGTTGATAGGAAAAGCCGTTTTACGAGGCTTTCCGGGTGAAGTATACAGGCCCGTGGAGGGCTTCGGGAAGATGATACGGAATATAGCAGGGAATAACTATTCCCTGCGGCAAATGGGCTGTTATTGTTAGGTTACGCAGCGGAAGGCTTAGGCCCGGCTGGCCACAGCGGCCCGGATATCGGCGGGCTCGTCTTTGGGAATAGCGGCCAGCAGCGTGCGGGTATACTCGTGCTGTGGGTTGGCATACACCTCGGCAGCCAGGCCGCTTTCCACTATCTGCCCCTGGCGCATTACCAGAATCCGGTCGGACATAAAGCGAGCCACGGACAAGTCGTGGGTGATGAATAAATACGTAATACCGAACTCACGTTTGAGGTCGTTGAGCAGGTTGAGTACTTGGGCCTGCACCGACACGTCGAGGGCCGAAACGGACTCGTCGCAGATGATACACTTGGGCTGCAGCGCCAGGGCCCGCGCAATACAGATACGCTGGCGCTGGCCGCCGCTGAACTCGTGGGGATAGCGCAGGTAGTGGTCCTCTTTCAGGCCCACGGTGCGCAGCAACTCCAACACGCGGTCCTTTTGCTGCTGCCGGGTGCCACCTACGCCGTGCACTCGCATGGGCTCCAGAATGGCTTCGCCCACAGTCATCATCGGGTTCAGGGCGGCATAAGGATCCTGAAACACCATCTGAAACTCGCGGCGGCGGCGGCGAAGCTGCTCAGCCGGAAGCGTAGCCAGATCAACTCCTTCGAACAGGATACTGCCCGAAGTTGGTTCCACCAGCCGCAACAGCGTCCGGCCCAGCGTGGTCTTGCCGCAGCCCGACTCCCCTACCAACCCCACAGTCTCGCCCGGATAGATATCGAAGCTCACGCCGTCCACGGCCCGCACGTATTCCTTCTTCCGGTTGAAGAAGCCCTTGCGAATCGGGAAGTGCACATTCAGGTTCTCAACCCGGAGTAAGGGTGCCTGGGAATCTGGAAAGACACTCGCCTCCTGAGTAACACCTGGTGACGCAACGGGCAAAACGCTTTGCTCTGCCATGTTGAAATCTGATGCCGTCTGCATCGGATCCAAGGGCTCGTTTCCTAGCAGCAACGGCTGGCCCGACTCTATGCCCGGTGCGGATTCCAGACCAAACGTGTGCTCTGCAGGCCGTGAAACAGAATGTTCCACGGGGAACGTTTTGGCGGTTTCAGGTATGCTTTGAGAGCCTAGTATGGCTACCTCACTAATTTCAGTAGCAGGCAGTTGCACGAACCCTGTTTCAGTAGCCGAAAAGGTGCCATCGGCGTTTTCCTGCATAAAATCGGCTACTACCGGAAGTTTTTTCCGGCCAACCGAAAGTTTTGGGCGGCACGCCAGCAAGCCCTTGGTGTAGGGGTGCTGCGGGTTCGTGAAGATGTCGAGCACCGGGCCCTGTTCTACTACACGGCCCCGGTACATCACCAGAATCCGGTCGGCTATTTCGGCCACCACGCCCAGATCGTGGGTGATAAAAATGACAGCTGTGTTGTGCTGACGGCGTAGGTCATCTATCAGGCGAAGCATGCGGGCCTGCACCGTCACGTCGAGGGCCGTGGTAGGCTCATCGGCAATAAGGATGGCGGGGTTGCAGGCCATGGCCATGGCAATCATCACGCGCTGCTTCTGGCCGCCGCTGATTTCGTGGGGGTAGCTGCTGAAAATCTTCTCGGGGCGCGGCAGCTGGGCCATCGTAAATAGCTCCACCGTCCGGGCCTCGGCCTGCTTCTCTGTAAGAGTGGTGTGCAGGCGCAATGCCTCCACTACCTGGCTGCCACAGGTGTACACGGGGTTCAGGGACGTCATCGGTTCCTGAAAAATCATGCTGATGTCGTTGCCGCGCACCTTCCGCAGCTGCTCGTCCGAGAGCTTCAGTAGGTCTACCTCCCCTAGCGCCTCGCTCTGAAACCGCGCCTCGCCCGAAGTAATCTGGCCGGGTGGCAGCGGAATCAGGCCCATCAGCGCCAACGACGTGACGGATTTTCCCGAGCCCGATTCGCCTACAATAGCCAGCGTTTCGCCCCGCCGCAGGTCGAAGGAAATATCGGCCACGGCCCGCGTGTTGCCGCGGTGGCTGTGAAAGTCGATGGTGAGGTTGCGGACGGAGAGAATGGGCTGGGACACGGCGGCGAAGGACGGAGCGGAAAAAAGTAAAGATAGGCCAAGTAGGCGGTAGCTTGCCGTGTGCCATTGGCGTATACCAATGATACCGAATCACACACTATTCCCTACAGAAGGCCGTATGATGAGCAGTGTATTAAGTCGCCGGTACACTAGTTGGTGATAAGAGCCTCTATTCTATCTATTTTCCTGAAGCTCTCTGGATATGACAAGCAGTGAGAATTCTGCAATCAGCCGAATAATCAACTCAGAAGCTGTTCTACAGCACTTTGGCTATTGGCCAGACTTCCATGATGCCGAAATTACCAGAGTAATTTTTGAGGCTAACCCCGGTTATTACCCTTCCGTAACCGTTCTGCTTTCGGCTTTTGAAAGAACCCGGGAAACTGATGAGAGGGGTTACTATAGGACTATAAAAAACTGCGACATCAAGTTTCAATTCAATAATATTCAAGAAATGGAATTTGGCAATTTCAGTCATCAGAATGCCATTTTATGTTTGGTTTTCGAAGAAGCCGAGAAATCAATCAGGTGTACAATTGATGCCGCTACAGGCTTGGAAGCGGTTATTGTAGCTGAAGAGATAGTAGTTGAAAGCTTAACTATAACAAAGTAGAAGCGCGCCTCAGCCAAGAGAAGCTAACAAAAACGGCCCGCCGGAACGATTCCAGCGGGCCGTTTTCAGGCAATCAAAGACAAAATCTACACAACTTCCGAAGCCTCTGCATCCTGGCGGGCCTGGGCGGCAGCGGGGTCGTCGGCAGCTACAGGGTGCGCTTTTTCTTCTTCGGTGCTGTAAAAACGGTTCTGGAACAACAGAATCAGGACTACTCCGATGAAAATGCAGGAGTCCGCAATGTTGAAGATGGGAAAATCGGGTATGATCTGTCCGCCCACCAATGGCCAGGAAGCCGGAAAAAACCCGTCCGGGAAGTCTACAAACAGCATATCAATCACCTGCCCATGCAGCCAAGGCGTTGGGGCATTGAATGGAGCATTATCGTAGAGCACACCGTAAAAAATGGAGTCTACGAGGTTGCCGATGGCGCCACCCAGAATCAGGGAGATGCATAAGATGAGACCATTCGGTGCGTGCTGCTTCCAGAGCCGGTAGATGTAGTAGCTGATACCCGTGACAGCCAGCAGCCTAAACAGCGTGAGAATCACTTTGCCATACGGCGCCGGCAGCTCTACCCCAAAGGCCATCCCCGGATTCAGCGTGTAATGCAGCTTGAACCAGTCGCCTAAAACGGGGACTTCGCCGGGCATTCCCATGGGCATATAGCGGTGCACCGCCCACTTCGACAGCTGATCAATGACGATGACCAACAGGGCCACCAAGTAGTATTTCCAGTACTTCATTCTTGGGAAGTGAGAGGTTTGCAATGAGAAGTGAGACTTTGCCCTGACAGCGTGTCAGAGCCCGAACCTCTCCCCTCTCGTGGCACAAAGTGACGCAGAATTTTAGACTTCACCACCCAAGCGCATGGCTTGGCTGCTGTGCCATTGGTATATGTTTCAGGTGGCAGTTTATGCCGTTTTGAGCTTGAACTAGCATCTGATTTGACGCTTTGTGCGCCGGTGTGCCAACCGCCGTTTCTGAGGCGGCGGTTGGCTCCTGAGGCTTAGGCAGTTGCTACGTTCAGCAATACGGGCACGGAAAACTCGTCGAATTCGAGTACCGAGCCGCCGCTGATTTCCGGGGCGAAATCCAGGGCTAGGGCCTGCACTTCCTCGCGGATGTAGCTGCCGAAACTCTGCACGGCGGCTTCCAGCTCGGGCTGCTGGCCCAGCGTGACGCGGATTTTGTCCTGCACTTCCAGGCCGCTGTCTTTGCGCAGGTTCTGGAGGCGGTTCACCAACTCGCGGGCTACACCTTCCTGGCGCAACTCATCGGTCAGGGTCACGTCGAGGGCTACCGTGAGCGGGCCGTCGGTGGCTACCAGCCAGCCGGGCAGGTCCTGGGTGCGGATTTCTACGTCGTCGGGGGCCAGGGTGTAGGCTTCACCGTCGATTTCTACAGCCAGCTGACCAGTTTTTTCGAGGGTGCTGATTTCCTCGGCGCTCATCTGCTGGATGCGGGCGCCCACGGCTTTCAGCTTGGCCCCGTACTGCTGGCCCAGGCGCTTGAAGTTGGGCTTCACCGACTTCACCAGCACGCCGCTGGCATCATCGAGGAACTCCACGTGCTTCACGTTCACCTCGGCGCAAATCAGGTCTTCCACCAGGGCCACCTGGGCACGGGTCGAGTCGTTGAATACCGGCACCAGGATGCGCTGCAGCGGCTGGCGCACCTTCAGCACCGACTTCTTGCGGAGCGAGTGGGTGAGCGAAGAAATGCGCTGGGCCAACTCCATCCGCTCCTCCAGGGCCTTGTCGATTCGGGCTTCATCGGCCTCCACCAACAGAGTCAGGTGCACCGATTCGGCAGCCAGCGGCGTGTTGCGCTCGATGGCTTCTTCGCGCATGCCGTTGGTCATGTTCTGGTATAGCCACTCGGCGAAAAAGGGCGCAATTGGGGCCATGAGCTGCGACACCACCACCAGACATTCCTGGAGGGTTTCGTAGGCGGCGCGCTTGTCAGCGGTCAGCTCGCCCTTCCAGAAGCGGCGGCGCGAGAGGCGCACGTGCCAGTTGGAAAGCTGGTCCGTCACGAAATCCTGGATGGCGCGGGCGGCCTTCGTGGGGTCGTAGCCGTCATAGTGGCCGCGCACTTCCAGAATCAGCGACTGGAGCTTGCTCAGAATCCAGCGGTCCAGCTCGCTTAGCTCGGCGTGCGGCGTGCGGTCGAACTCGCGGGCCTGGAAGCCGTCGAGGTTGGCGTAGAGGGCGTAGAACGAGTAGGTGTTGAAGAGCGTGCCGAAGAAGCGGCGCTGCACCTCCGTGATGCCCGCCACGTCGAACTTGAGGTTGTCCCAGGGCTGGGCGTTGGCAATCATGTACCAGCGGGTGGCATCGGGGCCAAACTGGCTGATGGTGGCAAACGGATCCACGGCGTTGCCGAGGCGCTTGCTCATCTTGTTGCCGTTCTTGTCGAGCACCAGGCCGTTGGCCATCACGTTTTTATAGGCCACCGAGTCCTCCAGCATCACCGCTAGCGCGTGCAGGGTGAAGAACCAGCCGCGGGTCTGGTCCACGCCTTCGGCAATGAAATCGGCGGGGAAGTTCTTCTGGAACTGCCCTTCGTTTTCAATCGGGTAGTGCCACTGAGCGTAGGGCATGGCGCCGCTGTCGAACCACACGTCGATGAGGTCGGTTTCGCGGTACATGGGCTGGCCCGAGGGCGACACCAGGAAGATGTCGTCCACATAGGGCCGGTGCAGGTCGATTTTAGTGGTTTGGTCCGTAGAGCCGTTGGCCATCACCCAGTTGCCATCCACCAGCTGGTAGGGGTTATGGGTCATCACCTCGGCGGCTACGGCCTTGTCGATTTCGGCGTTCAGCTGCTCGATGCTGCCGATGCAGATTTCCTCGGTACCGTCCTGGGTGCGCCAGATGGGCAGCGGCGTGCCCCAGTAGCGCGAGCGGCTCAGGTTCCAGTCGACCAGGTTTTCCAGCCAGTTGCCGAAGCGGCCGGTGCCGGTGCTGGCGGGCTGCCAGTTGATGGTTTTGTTGAGCTCGATGAGCCGGTCTTTCACCGCCGTGGTCTTGATAAACCAGGAGTCGAGCGGGTAGTAGAGCACGGGCTTGTCGGTGCGCCAGCAGTGCGGGTAGGTGTGCTCGTACTTCTCCACTTTGAAGGCCGTGCCTTCTCCCTTCATGCGGATGGCAATGCTTTCGTCGAGGGTTTTGTAGTCGGCGCCCGATTCGTCGTGACCGTCGTAGTTTTTCACCCAGCGGCCGCCGAATTCACCCATCTGGGCCACGTAGCGGCCCGTCCGGTCCACGATGGGGCCGAGTTTGCCTTCGTCGTCGGCTACCATCAGGGCGGGGACGCCGGCCAGCTGGGCTACCCGAAAGTCGTCGGCGCCGAAGGTGGGCGAGATGTGCACGATGCCGGTACCGTCCTCAGTCGTCACGAAGTCGCCGGGAATCACGCGGAAGGCGCGCTCCTCCCCTTCAAACGCCGGGAAGCCTTTATCCTGGCCGAAGAGACGCTCGTATTTGATACCCACGAGGTCAGCGCCGGTGAATTCGGCTTCTATTTCCCAAGGAACCTGTCTTTCTATGCTTCCCCAATCTGAGTAAGTTGGCAGAATGGGGGTGCCATTTTTAGTGAACTCAGAGAAGTAGCTCTTCAGCCGTGCTTTGGCCAGAACAACGCGGATATACTGTTTGGTGTAAGGATTAATGGTGCGAACAAGAACGTAAGGGATGTTCTTGCCAACGGCCAAAGCAGTGTTGGCTGGTAACGTCCAAGGTGTTGTAGTCCAAGCGAGAATGAATATGTCAGTGTTTTCGATTAACCAGGATGGACCATCAAACAGCTTCTCCGACTGCTCATCCCGCTTCACCTTAAATTGGGCCACGATGGTCGTGTCCTTCACGTCCCGGTAGGTGCCGGGCTGATTCAGCTCGTGCGACGACAGGCCCGTGCCGGCCGCTGGGGAGTAGGGCTGGATGGTGTAGCCTTTGTAGAGCAGGCCCTTGTCGTAGAGCTTTTTGAGCAGGGCCCAGCAGCTTTCGATGTACTCGGGCTCGAAGGTGATGTATGGGTCGTCGAGGTCCACCCAATAGCCCATTTTCTCGGTGAGGTCGTCCCACTGGGCCTTGAAGCGCATCACGGTTTCGCGGCAGCGCTGGTTGTACTCCTCGATGCTTATTTTCTTGCCGATATCTTCCTTGGTGATACCCAGCTCCTTCTCCACCTGCAGCTCGATGGGCAGGCCGTGAGTGTCCCAGCCGCCTTTGCGGTGCACCTGCTTGCCCAGCAGCGTCTGGTAACGGCAGAAGATGTCCTTCACCGTCCGGGCCATCACGTGGTGGATGCCGGGGGCGCCGTTGGCCGAGGGCGGGCCCTCATAAAACACGAACGTGGGCTGCCCTTCGCGGGTGCTCACGCTCTTTTCAAAGATGCCGTTCTGCTTCCACCACGCCAGGATATCGGTGCCGACCTGGCCGTAGTTGAGCGGCTGCTTGAATTCGGGGTAGTTCATATGATCAGGGGGAGCTAAGCAACTTGTACGTCTGTCATTCTGAGCGGAAAGAGGGACCTTATCACGGCTGAACAAGTTGTTATTACGTGATAAGGTCCTTCGCTCCGCTCAGGATGACAGATGGTTAGGGTGGTTTTATCCGTTTAGTTTGGGCTGTACCTGCATTTTATCCAGGTTCAGCTCTAGGTCGTCGTCTTCCTCGTGGTAGTTGTCGTCGTAGTGCTTGATGCCTGACTGGTCGATAACGTCCTCATCTTTGCCGTGCTCAAACGTTACGAGCAAACAAGGCAGCAAAATCAGGTTAGAGAAGTTGGTGATGAGAAGGCTGGCCGACATCAGCAGGCCCAGTGCCTTGGTACCGCCAAACTCCGAGAAAGCAAACACCAGAAACCCCAAAAACAGCACAATGCTGGTGTAAATCATGCTGGTACCGGCTTCCGAAAGCGTGGTGCTGATAGCGGCCTTCACCCGGCGGCCGTTGGCGGCCATTTCCTGCCGAAACTTCGCCAGCAAATGGATAGAGTTGTCGCCATCAATACCCAGTGCGATACTGAAAATGAGGGCTGTACTAGGCTTGAGCGGAATATCAAAGTAGCCCATAATACCACCCGTGAGCAGCAGCGTGAAGAAGTTGGGCAGCAGCGTGAAGAACACCGCCCGGATGCTGCGGAACAGAATCAGGACGACTGCCCCCACCAACAGAAACGCGTGCAGCAAGCTCGATTTGAGCGTGCCAATCAGAAACTCGTTGCCTTTAGTGAAAATGATGGTGGTGCCCGTCAGCTTCACATCGGTGCCCGTGCCGTTGAAAATCTTGTTAATCTCGGGCCGGATGCGGTTGTTGATGAGCGTATCAAGGTTGTGCGAGCCGATATCAGCAATTTTGAGCGAGATGCGTGCCTTCTGCATGGTGCTGTCGGTGAAGGAGCGCAGCAGCTTGCTCGTCAGCTGGCCTTCGCTGCCTTCCGTCGACTGCGAGCGGGCCAAATAACTGAACACGTAGTTCTTTTCGTCGTTGTCGGGCAGGCGGTAGTAGTTCGGGTCGCCGTTGTAGAACGCCTGCGTGGAAGCCTTCAGAAACGTAACCACACTAACCGGCGATGTAAGCACGGGCTGGGTGCGCAGGTAATTTTCCAGCCGGTCTATCCGCTCCAGATTCTTGAGTTTGAGCAGGCCTTTGGGCTTGCCCGTATCTACTACCAGTTCCAGCGGCATCACGCCGTTGAAGTGCTGCTCGAAGAATTTCAGGTCCGAGTTTACCGACGAATCCTTGGGCAAATCGTCCACCATGTAGCTCACTGAGCGCACTTTGCTTACTCCAACGGAAGCCAGCACGGCCAGCGCCAGCGCCGTGAGGTAGACGGTCCGGCGGCGCTCCAGCACCACGTAGTCGAAAAATTCAAGCAGCTTCATGAGCGGCTTGGCTTCCAGGTGTTCCAACTGCTTGGGCGTGGGCGGCGGCAGAATGGTAAAAACAATCGGCATCAGGATGAACGATACCGCAAAGGCCACGAAGATGTTGAGCGTGGCCACCGCCCCAAACTGGAACAGAATAGCAATGTTGGTGAAGCAGAACACTACAAAGCCGATGGCCGTGGTCGTGTTGTTCATGAGCGTTACGAGGCCGATTTTGCGCACTACCCGCGCCATAGCCAGCACCTGGTTGCCCGATTTGCGGTAGTCGTAGTGGTAGCGGCTGAGCAGGTAGGTACAGTTTGGGATGCCGATAACGATGATAATACTCGGTATCAGGCCCGTAAGCAGGTTGATTTTGTAGCCTAGCAGCACCATGCTCCCGATACACCAGGTCACAACAATCAGCACAATCAGCAGCGGAAACACCACCGCCGACCACGTGCGGAAGAACATGAGCAGCGTGAGGGCCATCATCCCGATGGTCAGGCCCACGAACAGCTTCATTTCGGCCGCTACTTTGGTGGTCATAGTGGCCCGCACGTAGGGCAGGCCGGCGTAGTGCATTTTGATGCCAGTCTTCTTCTGAAACCGCTCGGCATGGCCCAGAATTTCCTGCATCACGCCTTCGCGCTTGCTGGAATTCAGGAATTTAGGATCCATGGTAAGCGCCAGCAGCGTGGCCCCGGTGGTAGGCGAAATCAGCTGGCCTTTGTAGAATTCCTGCGCATTCACTACCCGCATCAGCGAGTCGAGTTCGGGCTGCGTTTGCGGGAAATTGCGGAAGATGGGCACCGCCCGGAACGTCTGGGTGGCCGTGTCCTTTTCCAGCTTGGGCAGACGCGTAACGCCCAGAATGCCGCTCACGCCCTGCACCTTGCTTAGCGTATCCGTAAGGGCACGCAGCTCATTGAAGTTGCCGAGTCGGTAGACAGAACTGTCCTGCATGCCCAACACCAGCACGTTGCCATCCTCGCCGAAGGTCTGCTTGAACTTCTGGAAGTACACCATGTCGGGGTCGTCGGGCGACACCACCTGCGCGAAGTCGTAGGTCATTTCGACCTTGCGGGCTTCCCAGGCCATGAACACGGTAATAGCCGCCAGCAGTCCAATCAGGAGTCGACGGTTCTTGATGACAAACAGGGCGAGGTTTCTCCACATAGGCTGCTAAAATGCAGCAAAGGTACGCAACCCGCCGCAGGTAAGGCGCTGTGAGGCACAAACCTGCCGCTAGCTCGCCTGAAATCAGAGCCACTGTTTTCCAGGAAAGCTGAAATATTTAACTAAATATAGGCAACTCAAAATGCTAAACACAACGTAAACAACCGAAATTCAAGCACTTGGCCGAATAAAAAATTGCATTATAGTCAAGATACAGTATTAATTTTTCTGGTTTGCCTATGACTCTGTTTCACACGCCCGAAGTATCTCTCACGTACCATCCAACTTCCGAAATTCTGCAGCTGAGCTACAATGCTACCCAGCTTTCCGTTTCGTTTGGCATGGCGTATCAACAGGCGTTGGAACAGATGCTGGAACACAATGTGGGCAAGCTGTTGCTGGACCTGAAGCGGAATGCGCCCCCTACCGATGATGAGTTTGAGCAGTTGCTGCCGCCACTAGCCAGCGTGCTGCCAGCCTACGAGACGCGGCCTCTGTTTATTGCGGCGGTTGTGTCGGAAGGGCAGTATCAGTACCAGATTGGCAATTCGCTGGCAGCCAGCGCTACTACGCTCCCACCGGCCAACGTCGAGTTCAACTATTTTACCTCGCGCCGTGAGGCGGCCGACTGGCTCGGCAACAATTAGCAACCACATATCGTATAGTAACAAAAAAGCCCCTGAACAGTGCGTTCAGGGGCTTTTTTGTTGCGCGAAAGAAGTAGATGAACTAGCGGACTACCTCTACCCAGCCTTTCCAGGTTTCGCCGGTGCTGCTTTCCAGCAGGTAGTAGTACACGCCACCAGGCACGTTGCTTTTGCCCCAGCCATCGGTGTAGTTGCTCTGCTCGAATACCTTTTTGCCCCAGCGGTTGAAAATCTGAATGTTCACCGGCTGGAAGGTCAGGAATGGGCGGAAGGTGTCGTTTTTGCCGTCCCCGTTCGGCGTAATGACGTTGGGTTTCTGAATGCCCCGAACCAATACGGTCAATGTCCGGACTTCCTCACAGCCACCATTCGGGCCGTATTTGGCCGTCAGGCGCACTTGGTATGTAGTCCCGTTGGGTTCGGCGGAGGTGTAGGAGTGCGTAGCCGAAGCGCCGGTGCCGGTGGTACCATCCCCGAAGTCCCAGGTGTAGCTGCTTACAGTACCGCCCGTGGCAGAAGCCGTGAACGTGACGGGCGCACCTACCACCTCGTTCGGCGTGCTGGCAATAGCCGTTACTTGTGGGCGAGGAGCTACGTTCACGACAACTGTGTCAGTGCCGGTGCAGTTGTTGATGTTGCTGGCCGTGACGACGTAGAACGTAGTAGCAGTAGGTGAGGCCACCACCGTTCGGCCAGTAGTAGTATTCAGGCCCAGTGGCGGGAACCAGGAGTACGTAACGCCCGGTCCGGCATCTGGCACCGACAGCGTTACGGAGCCGCCGCCACAAACCGTTTTATCGGGGCCGGCTGCCGCACGGGGCAGGCCATACACCACAATCGTATCGGTAGCAGTAGCAGTCTGCACGCAGTTAGATGGGTCCGTTACGGTCAGGCGCACGATGTAGCGGCCGGGAGTGGTATAAACGGTGTTTACGAAAGGCGTAGCGCTGTTGGAAGTCTGACCATTTCCAAAATTCCAGGTGGTGGAAGTACCACTAACGGAAGGCCGCGTGAAGAACACCGTGAGCGGCGCACAACCCGTCCGTAGCCGCGAGCCACCGGGAATGTTGGAAGGTGTAAACGTGGCATCCAGCTGCAATACGTCGATTTTGAAGGCAGCATTGTTATAGCTGCCAGTGCCCTTGTTGCGCGACCAGGCAT
The DNA here is from genome assembly GCF_014250515.1 of Hymenobacter sediminicola. NCBI lineage: Bacteria > Pseudomonadati > Bacteroidota > Cytophagia > Cytophagales > Hymenobacteraceae > Hymenobacter > Hymenobacter sediminicola. Next base: position 41,212 of record NZ_CP060202.1, read on the forward strand.
TGGGCGTAGTATCGATGGCTGTACCGCCACCTACACACATTGACTGGTAAATAATGCCACGCTTATCGAAGCGCGAAGTGCCGCCGTCAACGTGGGCATTGCCGTTGCCGAAGTATGTGCCATATACCAAGCTGGTGGCATTTGCCGATAGCTGCATAATGTAGTGGTAGCCCCCACTACCCGCCGTAGACACAATAGCGCCCGGCGTCACGGGCATGCCAGCCATGGTGTTACCGGTACTGAGCTGGCCGCCCCAGCCAGAAAGCAGAATCTGGCCGCAGTTATCGACCAAGAAAGCTGTAGGCGACATATTGATGGCTCCGCTGGCCGTGCCATTGCCAACCGTTGTAGAAAACCGGGTGGTGGTCAGGTTTCGGTTTAGCTTATGAATAAACTGGCGGCTGTTGGGATTGACATACACACCAGCCGTCACCGGATAAGCGCCATCGGTCTGGCCGTATACATACACTTCACCCTGGCGGTCGAGCTGCACGAAATGAGCTTGGTCGTAGCCAGTAGTGCCGAGGTAGGTTGACTGGAAGAGGTCGTTGCCAGCGGCCGAAATACGGGCTACAAAGCCGTCGGCACTACCGCCGCGGTACTGTGGATTCAGGCCTCCTATGGTCCCTGGCAGATTGGTACTAGTGGTACCACCACTCACAAATACAGTTCCCGTGCTGTCAACCTGCACCGAGTAAGCCGCATCGGTGCCCGTACCACCCAGGAAAGTGCTCCACACCAAGCCCGTCAGACCGGAGTTCAGTTTCACAATCACAGCATCCGTCGCGCCAGATTTGGTCATCTGGAAGCCCCCTAGTGAAGGGAAGTTAGTAGAAGCCGATACGGTTGCCAGATAGATGTTGCCTTGCGTGTCCGTTGTTACGTCGCCCCGGTAGTCGTCGCCGTAGTTCTTCTGAAGCGCTGTTGGCAATTGGCCATCAACGCCGTTGCCACCTAAAAACGTAGACGCCAGCAGTTGGGTACCGGTTGGATTTAACTTCGAAATAACGATATCAACGCCGGTGTTGTAAGAACGGTCGTAAGCGCTGTTGCTAGTAGGGAAGTTCGACGAAGCTGTCGAACCCATAATGATTAGGTCACCGGTCGGATCAACCACCATACTATGCGGATGGTCGTCGTCGGACCCGCCGATATAGGTTGCATACACCCGCGACGCCGCCCCAGTAGCAGCAGCTGGGTTAAATTTCATGATACCGTAGTCCTGACTACCGTTATGGCTAATATCATAAGCACCCGTAGTGGTCGGGTAGCCGGGGTCAAACACTACCCCACCGGCATAGAGGTTGCCTTGGGCATCATAAGTGGCTGTGTAGCCATAATTGTTGGCCGACGAGCCAGTATAGGAAGAGTAGGCCAACACCGGGTCAATGACGAGTGGCAACTCCTTGTTGTAGCCTTTCGGGAAGCCGAATGCCAGTGTGTTGTTGGCCGATAGCACATAGTTGCAGGGCACCAGTACGCGTTGGCCTTTAACGAGTTGATACGCTACTGGGCTCTGTTCTACCACGGTACCCACTGAAGTGGTAACCTGTAGTGCGCCCTTCACAATGCTGAGCTTCTGTTGGCCTTCGTAGTGTAGTTGAATACGTTTGGCATCGGTACCTGCTGCCAGTTCGAAGTCGTATTCGAGGTGGTCGTTGCTGGTATAGAAACGCAGATTGGTGCCGGGGTAGAGGTCTTGGTAGCGCACTTCGCCGAAGGAAGGCACATTGGTTGCCCATTTGCTTCGGTCGTTGCCCAGAAAGAAGTTGCTAGCCTCGCCGGTTTCAGCCTCCCCATTCACCGCAGCCTGCAGGTTGGCCCCTACAAAAGAAACCGAGTAAGCGTGGGCCTTGATGCGGTGGTCGCGGCCATCGGGCCCTTGGTCGTGGAGCTTCTCTAACTCCTTGACATCATAAAGCGCCTGCAACAGGCGGCCGCGTTCCAGAAACAGGCGGCCACCGGGCACGTCCGTTGCAAACAGCACAGGCTTAGCCCATTGGTTTCGGTTGGCCACAAACTGCAGCTGTCGGGTTTCGGTAGGTGCAGCTACTTTGGGAGCCACCGATTGGGCTGTAGCCGGCAGAGCAGCCAGCAGACCCAGTGCAGCCAGCACACGCGGCAAACTGAGCGCGCGGCGCTCAGAAAGGGTAGAGAAGGGCATAGAGAAACTATAAAGTGGAAGAAGAAAAAGTCAGACCAAAAACATATGCGAACCGATAGGGCGTAATTACCGCACCAAAACGCAATAAAAATCTCCGGCCTCAGTAAGCAAGAATCTTACCGAAACCGGAGAATTATTATATCCGATACTAAAAAAACCTATTTCGCTTACGCTTTAAGTAGCGCGTTTAGCCTTACAGGTTTTCGAAAATGCGTGAGAAGCTTACTGCCTCTCCAATGTAGCCGCGCAGCTCCGAGATGGGCATACGGGTCTGCTCGCGCGAGTCGCGGTGTCGCACGGTCACAGTATTGTCTTCCAAGCTCTGGCCATCTACCACGATGCAGAAAGGCGTGCCGATGAGGTCTTGGCGGGTGTAGCGCTTGCCTATGGCGTCGCGCTCCTCCATTATCACGCGGAAGTCATGGCGCAGGCTGTTGAAGATTTCCTCGGCCTTTTCGGGCATCCCGTCTTTCTTCACCAGTGGGAAAATGGCGGCTTTAATGGGGGCCACGGCTGGGTGCAGCTTCAGGAAGGTGCGCGTTTTGGTCTGCTCCTTCTCGCCTTCGCCTTCCGTAATGGTTTCCTCGGTGTAAGCCTGGCACAGCGTAGCCAGAAACAGGCGGTCAGCGCCCACGGACGTTTCTACCACGAACGGTACGTAGTTGCCATACGCCTTGCCGGTTTCGGGGTCGATATCGGCATCAAAGTACTGCTGCTTCTTTTTCGACAGGTTCTGGTGCTGAGTCAGGTCAAAATCGGAACGAGAGTGGATGCCTTCGATTTCCTTGAAGCCGAACGGAAACTCATACTCGATATCCACGGCTGCCTTGGCGTAGTGGGCCAGCTTGTCGTGGTCGTGGAAGCGGAGCTTGGCGGCGGGCAGGCCCAGCGCCTCGTGCCAGCGGCGGCGTGTTTCTTTCCAGGCAGTGTACCACTCGCCTTCGGTGCCAGGTCGCACAAAGAATTGCATTTCCATCTGCTCGAACTCCCGCATTCGGAAGATGAACTGCCGGGCCACAATCTCATTGCGGAAGGCCTTCCCAATCTGGGCAATGCCGAACGGCACCTTCATGCGCGCCGATTTCTGCACGTTCAGGAAGTTCACGAAGATGCCCTGGGCTGTTTCGGGCCGCAGGTAAATCTTGCTGGAGTCTTCGGCCACCGCCCCTACCTGCGTCGAGAACATGAGGTTGAACTGGCGTACATCGGTCCAGTTGCTGGTTTTGGAAACCGGACAGATGATTTTCTCATCAATGATGAGCTGTTTCACACCGGCTAGGTCTTCGCTGGTCAGCAGGCGGCCCATTTCGGCCAGCAAGGTTTCGGCGCGCGCCAGCTCGTTGTTCTTCTCGTATTCGGCAGCCTTGTCTTCCAGCAGCACATCGGCGCGGTAGCGTTTCTTGCTGTCGAGGTTGTCAATCATGGGGTCTGAGAAGCCGTCGACGTGGCCGGAGGCTTTCCAGGTGAGCGGGTGCATGAAGATGGCCGCATCAATGCCTACCACGTTCTGGTTGAGCTGCGTCATGGCCTTCCACCAGAGCTGCTTAAGGTTGTTTTTCAGCTCCACGCCGTTGGGGCCATAGTCATAGACGGCGGCCAGACCATCGTATATTTCAGAAGAGGGAAATACGAACCCGTATTCCTTGGCGTGCGAGACGATAGTAGCCAGGGTGCCTTCGGTGGTGGCAGCGGGAGCTTTCTGGGGAGTGGTGCTCATGGAGGAATAAGGAATGAAGATGGGAAAACCGGAACACAACCTCTAGAAGCCGCAACCGAAACGCCGGACTTCTATGCGCTGCTCTCAGGCTCTCCTTTCTACGATGAAAGGCAAAAGTAGCGCATGCGCGGGCTTGTGCTGTCATTCAACTCAACTTGTTGAATATTCCTGCGTTTAGCGCCTCAATACCGGAGGCGGTGGGCGCTCCGTAACAATTTCATAATCTTGCCCCGCCTCTGGTAGCTCTACCTTTGGATGATGAAAACCGAATACTCACCAATTTCCTTTTTATGTTTGGCTTAGAGCCTCACGTGCTGCTGCTGCTAATTCTCTGTCTGGTAGCGGCCTGCGCGTTCGAATTTGTCAATGGCTTCCACGATACGGCTAACGCCGTAGCAACAGTTATCTACACCAACTCGCTGCGGCCCTGGGTGGCCGTGGTCTGGTCGGCGTTCTGGAACTTCATTGGCGTACTTACCGGTGGCATTGCCGTGGCCATGGGCATCGTGTATCTGCTGCCCGTCGAAAGCCTCGTCGATCAGAACGTGTATCATGGCATTGCCATGGTAGGCGCCCTGATTATTGCGGCCATTATCTGGAATGTAGGCACCTGGTACTACGGACTGCCCTCGTCTTCCTCGCATGCTCTGATTGGGTCTATTCTGGGCGTGGGCATTGCGTTTTCGCTGCTACCCGGTGGCCAGAACGCAGCCGTGAACTGGAGCAAAGCCGGTGAAACCGGTATTGCGCTGCTCGTAGGCCCATTGCTGGGCTTCTCGCTCACCATCGGGCTGATGTTTCTGCTCAAGCGCTTCGTGCGTTCCAAGGCCATTTTCAAGGAGCCACACAAGCGCAAGCCGCCACCCATCTGGATTCGCCTGATTCTGATTTCTACCTGTACGCTGGTGAGCTTCTTTCACGGCTCCAACGATGGGCAGAAGGGCGTAGGCCTGATCATGCTCATCCTGATTGGTATTGTGCCGGTGCATTTTGCGCTCAACCACAACCTCAATCCGCTAGACATGCGCGACTCGCTGGGCCGGGTAGAGCAGGTGATGCAGAAGCTAAATACTACCGAACTGAGTGCCGCCGACCGGAAGCTGCTCACGGAAGTGCAGGCCCAAACTGCTACGCTGGACCAGATTTTTGCGGGCAAAACCAATGTAAAACAACTGCCGGAGCAGGCTCGGTTCGAAATTCGGAAAGCCATTTTGCTGCTGTACAACCGCGCCAAAAAGCTGGTGGCAAGCGAAAGAATTCCTCTCAGCGCCGCCGACCGCAAGACGTACGAGGACAGTATTGCCCAGATGCGCACTTTCACGGACTATGCCCCCTGGCAGGTGTCGCTGATGGTGGCTGTTTCGCTGGGCTTGGGCACCATGATAGGCTGGCAGCGCATCGTGAAGACGATAGGCGAGCGTATCGGGAAGGAGCACCTGACCTATGCACAGGGTGCTTCCTCGGAGCTCGTAGCCGCCGTCATGATTGGTGCCACTACTGGCTATGGTCTGCCCTCGTCTACCACGCACGTGCTGTCGTCGGCTATTGCCGGCTCCATGGTAGCTAACCGCGGCATCAAGAATCTGAACCCGCAGATGGTGCGCAACATTGCGCTGGCCTGGGTGCTAACACTGCCCGTTACTATGGCCCTGTCAGGTGGGCTGTTCCTCTTATTCCGAGCCTTCGTAGACTAGTTTAGTGCATCGAACTCTGAACGCAGTATCTTAGCTGAATACAAAAAGCCGCTCTTTTGCAAGAGCGGCTTTTTTTTATGGCTTTGTTTTCCTAGGCGCGGAAAATGAGGATAACTCCTGCTCTTCTGTTGCCTTATGCAGCTAAATACGTACCAAATCAGACACTTATCCACTTATCCACAGTAGTTTCTGCAGTTTTTGTGGATAACCATACGCTAGGCAGGCCACTGCACGTCCAAGTCCTCAGAGATGAAGACGCCGAAATTCACGAACTGCAACTCATCCTCATCAAAGTAAAGGTCAATCATCTCCTTCTCATAGGAGATGCGCATTTCGCCGGTATCCATCTTCTCTACTTCACTAGACTCATGGCCGTGGCGGCTCATCAGTTCCTGAATCTGCTCCGGGGATTTGCCGTGAATGTTCTCGCCATACAAGCGCATGCCGGGATGGTCGGTTTCGATGCAGCTTAGGCGGAAGTCATCCTCCCGGTCGAAGTACAGCGAGTAGCCTTCCTCGAGATAGTTCCAAGCTTGGTGCTCGAACTCGTCATCGTCTTCAGACTCTTCAATTTCTTCAGGCTCCCCCATCAGGGCGCGCACCTGGTCCATGGTAGCTCCAAAGCGCAGGGGGCCCATGCCGGTACCCAGAATGATTTCGTTCTCGTCGGTGCTTGAAGGCGTCGGGGTAGTGGGGGTCATATCTCTGGGGAATGAGGTGATGCTTGGAGAGAGTAAAGGTAGCCAATGCGGGGTCACTTCCCGTAGCGGGCTTCAAATTCGGCACGTTGCCGCAGGTACTCCGGATGCTGCTTAGCCTCATCCCACTTGCGCTTAAAGATGGCTGCAGCCTCCGCTTTTTCGGGGTCTTCAGGAGTGCGAGGCAGCTCGGGGCGGCCGTGGGCTCCGCTCTGGCCTTTTTTATCCGCCGGCACAGGACCATCGTATTTTTTGCCGCCTTGGTGGTTGGCATAGCGCCGGGCCCGCGTGAAGCCCATCTGCAGAAATTTGCGGGCCATATCGGCACCCACAAAATCGTTTGCCTTCAGATAGGCCTCAAATAGCCCGTAAATTGTTTCGGAAGACTCCCGGGCCACAGCCGGGGTCCGGAAGCGCCAGTGGGGCAGGATCTCGCCTTTATAAGGCTGTACCAGTAGCACGCCCTGCTCGCCTTTGCCCACGCGGTACAACTCGGGGTGCTGGCGCAAGTCGAGAGAACGGAAATCCTGGTTGTAGTTGAATGGCATACGAAGCGGGAGAGGCGCACTCTGTATACGCCAAATCGGGCCGCAGGATGGCCGCACTGTTTCGCCAGCTTTTCCGGAGTACCTGCGGCGCTTTGCTTTTTGCGGAGCCTCTTTTTTTTTGAGGCCTGACTTGTCCACAGGGTTAATAACTTTTTAAAAGAAGAAATTTTAAGAAATCTTTTTAATCTCTGTCGTTAGGGCTGTTTATAAGTGGACAATCCGAAAGAGTAATCCACAGGGCTGATAACTTGTGTACAGCTCCTGGTTTATGCACCGTCTATCAACAGGGTATGTTGATAGTAAAGTAGTGTATAAGAGATAGTTAACTAGGTTTTTCACAATCCACATAGCTTATCCACTAATCCACAATTCACAGCATAGGGGCTGTGTGGATTGTGGTGAAAACGGGTGTGGATTGTCCACGTGTATCCACACGCTGTGGACAGAGAAAAGGGGGTGCGGCAGCCCGGAGAATCCCAAAAAAACTTATCCTATTTTTCTCCACGGGTTATCCCCAGGTTGTGGCAGTATTATCCACAGATTAAGCCCATTGACCAAGTGGGCGTGGAAAAACCTGTGGAATAGGTGTGGAAAGATGCCTAAAACCCTTCTCAGTAACCGGAAACCGCTCATCAGGAATGTGGAAAGCCGTGAAAACCGCTCCTACAACCTGTGTTTTAGGATATATGCCGTGGCCAAAGAAGAATCCGTGGAACATAGCATGCTGCTTAAAACAGCCATTGCCGCCTGTATTCGCGGATTTCAGTTTAGTCAAGTAGCTTTCAAAAACGTTCCACGGCCTTAGGCTCGTTCATTCAAGAGTAGGAGACGAAACATAACCAGGGCAAGGAAGCATGAGTAGCTCTAAGCAGACACTCTACCAGAGGCCGCAGACTACAGCGCAGCAAAAAGCCCTGCGACCACCGAATACGGTAATGGCAGGGCTTTTTGCAAAGAACGTTTAGCTAAAATGCGAGGCGTAGGTCTTCCACTTCCCAGTTGGCGCGCACTTGCACCGGCTGGGGCAGCAGATATACCGGCTCAGGAGGCAGCAACAACTTAGGATCGGCACCCCGCCAGCGGCCATCGGCATCGGCATCAATCAGGACCCGGATGGTGTAAGCGCCTGGGGCCATCCGGTCGAAGCGGAAGGTGGCGCGGGGGCTGTTTAGAGTGGCGACGATGGTACCTTGCGCATCAAGCAGCTGTACATCGTAGCGTTTGTACTTGGTTTGAATGGTACCTGCCAGACTGCCCGTTCCAGATTGCTCCGTGACACGCAGCCGCAACGGTTTTGCGGCCAGCCGCTGCCCCGATATAGTAGTAAGGTTAATCGTATCGAGGCGCAGCGTGAGGATGGATTTGGCCTTGGTATTGAGCAGAACCGTCAGGCGCGACCGGTCGGGGTTCAGAGTGCCATCTGTGCCGAGCACCAGCGGCCGGCGTGCCGTGGAGTCTTCCTGCAAGGTCGCAAAAGGCTTGCCCGTAGCAATTCGGACAGGCTCCGTGAAGATAAAGCGGACTTCACCCTGCCGGTATACTTCGCGCGGATTGCCCTCTACCGAATAGATAGGTGGGCGGCGACTTGGGGCAGTTCCCTGAAACTTCACGTTGATAGTGTCGCGGCCGGTGTTGCCGGCGCTATCGGTGGCAGCCAGCAGGTAGCGGCCTTCCGTGAGAGCTGCAGTCCGGAAAAGCGCGACGGTGCGGCCTGCTTCTGCTAGCTGGATGGCTTCAGACAAGGCCGGCGTAGTTGCGCCGCCCAGGGGGGCCAGCACCGCGGTACGCAACCCTTCGTTGTAGCTGACACGGTATTGAGTAGGAGCTGCCTGCTGCCCGCTCACCAATGGCCGGCGGGCATCGGGGCGTACCAGTTCCAGCTGAACCGTATCGGGGCGTGGGCCGATGGTGACCGGCTGGGGCAGGTAGGCTATTTTCTCCCCTTCGTCGTAGCGGGTGTTCTGGTTTTTGTCGGCCAGAGCATAGAGACGGTAACGGCCGGCTTTCAGGTTGCGCAGTTTGTAAGCGCCGGCCTTGTCGGTGCGGGCCAGATAGTAGGGTTTGCCCTTGCGCAAGGCTGCCGTGTCAGTTTCCGGATAGAGGAGTACCGCGGCGGCATCAGCCGGTTTCTGGGTCAGCAGGTCGCGGACGGTGCCCTGTACCGCGCCCGAGTCCAGTACGGCCCCGGTGCTGAAACTCACCGTGGCCTCGGCTGCGGGCAGGCTCTCCGTAATATCGGAAATAGAGGTGCCGAAGTTGAACGAGTACGTGGTGTTTTCCTCGAGCGGTTTCTCAAACAGCAGCGTTATGGCGTTGCGCTCCTCGCGTACCTTGTACTTGTTGTCTTCGGCAATGGTGGGCGCAATGATGAGGTTCTTCTGCAGATCCTTCACCTGCACAGGCTCTGAAAACACCAGTCGTATTTCCTGCGTGCGTGCGTTGCGGGCACCATTGGCCGGCGAAGAACTGACTAGCTTAGGCGGCGTCACGTCGCGCGGGCCACCCTGCGGCGAACTGATAGAGGCACAGCCCGCCACACCAGCCGCCACCGAAAACAGAAGAAGAAGATTAGCGCGAGCGGACATTGTAGAGCAGAAGCGTGGAAATAGTCAGCACCGCAATGGCCAGCGCCGTAAACAGCGCTGTTCTGCGGGTTGGCTTGTCCTCATCCACCACGGGGGTAGTGTCAGGAACAAGCGCGGGGCGTTGGGCCAGCGTATCGGGCGCGGCGGCGCGGCGGCTGGTGTCTGGCAGCAAGTACGTAGCAACGCCGGAAATAACCGCAGGCGTATGTACGGTGCCATTTGCAGAAGTAGCCGGCATTACGCGCCAACTACTCCCCTCCTCCCCTGTCCCGGCCGTCGGCGCTGGAATCCGCAGCCCGGCGGCCAGCAGTATTCCCAGTATCCAGGTGGCCGGCGTAGGCATAGAATCAGCGTTTGGCCGCTACGTAAATCAGGCTCGAATACTGGCCCTCGTGCTGCGCGGCGTATTGGTTAGACTTGTACCCCGCCTTCAGCACCGACAGCATACCGCCGTTGCGCTCGGCTCGGTGCTTTTCGCTGAGCATGCTCACATAGTAAGCATCTAGGGCCATAGGCAGCGTTTCCAGCACCGTAAGCTTGTGCTTTTTGAGCAGCTGCGTCATAGTTTTGGGGCTGAAATGGTAGAGGTGGCGCGGCACATCGTAGGCGGCCCAGTCCTGGCGGTAGTGCTGGGCATCAAGGCTTTCCACGTTCGGCACTGCAATCAGCAGCACACCATCAGGCTTCAGCAGGCTAATAAGCTGCGTCAGGGTTTCGTTGAGGCTGTGTACATGCTCGAGCACGTGCCAGAGCGTAATGGCATCGAAGAAACCGGTCTGATACGATACTAGGCTTTCGGTACCTACAGGCTGGCCTACCCGCTCCGTTGCTTCTTCGCGGGCACGGGCATTGGGCTCCCAGCCCGCCACCTGCCAGCCGTTGCCTTTGGCCGCCGCCAAAAAATGTCCTGTGCCGCATCCATAATCGAAGAGGCGGCCTTTGCGTGGAGCCAAGCGGTTGAGCAGGCCCACCTTGCGGCGCATCGTGAAGAAGCGCGCCACCTTGTAGGCTTGGTTGATGAGCCCGCCCGCCCCGCTGTTGTGCGACACATATTCGTCCGACTCGTAGTAGCGGCCGATATGCGCCGCATCGGGGCGCGGGTTAGTGAACTGAAAAGAGCAAGCCACGCACTGCTGGATGGCGAAACTCTCCTTGCTGACGGACTTATCTTCTACGACCAGCTTGTTGCGAAACTCCGTTTTGCCACAGACCGGGCACTTCTCCAAACGCTCGTAAACCACAGACTCGGATTGATTATACTGATTGGGCCACGACAAGGTGCCGCCGCCCGGCGAAACACGAAGGTACGAAACCAAAGCGGCCACAGAATCACGAAGAAACTGTGGCCGCGGCCTGCATCACAGCAGGCAGTCTGCCTCAGTTCGCTCCGGGCTTCTTACCGCAGGGTTAGGCTGGTTAATAAGTGAGTCTAGGCCGTCAGCATCGAGTCGTATGAGAAGTGAGTCTACACGTTCTGCCTCTATTGCCCCTGGGCTGCCAGGAGGCGGCTCACCTATTGAGGTGCCGAGTCCGTTGAGCACCAGCACCGGGACTGTAGCAACAGCGCAAAGCCCCAAGCCGAGGGTAGCCCACAGCAGCCAGGCCAGGGCCGGGCCCCACCTCCGCTGGAGGAGCCTGCGGACCATCACCACAAGAGCAAGCAACCCTTGTGCTACCAGCAGCAGCCAGCAGCCTGTTAGCCAGAAGTGAGCTTCCGCAGACCGGCGGTTAATGAACAGCTCGATAAGCAACCCACACACGACAAGGCCATTCAGCAGACCCGTCCAAAACAAGGAACGGGACCAATAACTGGCTACCGTCCCGGTTTTCACCGCCCCAGATACACCATCAGCACCGACACATCGGCCGGCGAGACACCGCTGATGCGCGAGGCCTGGCCCAAGGTTTCGGGCTGAATTTTGAGCAACTTCTCGCGGGCTTCGTGCGAGAGGGCCGGCATGGCGGTGTAGTCGAGGCGGCCCTGAATCACGAAGTTTTCCAGCTCCTGTACGCGGGCGGCCTGCTGGTGCTCCTTCTCCAGGTAGGCCTCGTACTTCACCAGAATTTCGGCCTGCTCCAGCGCGTCGGGGCGGTACGGGGCCAGGGCCAACGTCAACTCGGGCAGCACGCGGGCCAGGGCCGGCAGCTCAATGCCAGGGCGGCGCAGCAAGTTCACGGCGCGGGTTTTCTCGCTGATAACAGCCGAGCCGATTTCGGTGAGCCAGCCGTTGATGTCCTGGGCCTCGATGCCGAAATTCTTCAGCAGCTTGGCTACTTCTTTGGTCTGCTGCTCCTTTTCGCGCACCAGCTGCATGCGCTCCTCCGAGGCCAAACCCAACTCGTAGCCCAGCGGAGTGAGGCGCAGGTCGGCGTTGTCCTGACGTAGTAGCAGGCGGTGCTCAGCGCGGCTCGTGAACATGCGGTAGGGCTCGTCGGTGCCTTTGTTCACGAGGTCGTCGATGAGCACGCCGATGTAGGCTTCGCTCCGCTTCAGCACGAAGGGCGCTTTGCCGTGCACCTTGTTGTGGGCGTTGATGCCGGCCATGAGACCCTGGCAGGCAGCCTCCTCGTAGCCCGTGGTGCCGTTGATCTGGCCCGCGAAGTAGAGGTTCTGGATCAGCTTGGTTTCCAGGGTGAGCTGGAGCTGCGTCGGCGGGAAGAAGTCGTACTCGATGGCGTAGCCGGGGCGGAACATCTTGGCGTTTTCGAAGCCAGCAATTTTGCGCAGGGCGCGGTACTGCACGTCCTCGGGCAGGCTGCTCGAAAAGCCGTTCACGTACACTTCCACCGTGCTCCAGCCTTCGGGCTCCACAAAAATCTGGTGGCGGTCCTTGTCGGCGAAGCGGTTGATTTTGTCCTCCACCGACGGGCAGTAGCGCGGCCCCAGGCCCTTGATGCGGCCCTGGAACATCGGCGACTTCTCGAAGCCTTCCTTCAGGATTTCGTGAACTTCGGAGTTGGTGTAGGTGATGTAGCACGGGCGCTGGTTGCGCAGCGCGGGCGTGTCGAGGTACGAAAACTTGCTGGGTTCAGCGTCGCCGGCCTGCTCCTCCATTTTGCTGTAGTCGAGGCTGCGGCCGTCCACGCGGGGCGGGGTGCCGGTTTTCATGCGGCCGGCCTCGAAGCCCAATTCAATCAGCTGCTCCGTGATGCCGGTGCTGCCTTTCTCGGCCGCCCGGCCGCCGCCAAACTGCTTCTCCCCGATGTGGATGAGGCCGTTCAGAAACGTACCGTTGGTGAGCACCACCGATTTGCCCCGGAACTCAATGCCGAGCTGCGTTTTCACGCCCACGCACACGCCGTCTTCCACCACGAGGCCCGTGACGGCTTCCTGCCAGAAATCCACGTTGGGCGTCTGCTCCAACGTCATGCGCCACTCCTCGGCAAAACGCATCCGGTCCGACTGCGCCCGGGGGCTCCACATGGCGGGGCCTTTGGAGCGGTTCAGCATGCGGAACTGAATCATGGTTTTGTCGGTGATAAGGCCCGACTGGCCGCCCAGCGCGTCCACCTCGCGCACAATCTGGCCCTTCGCCACCCCGCCCATGGCCGGGTTGCACGACATCTGCGCGATGGTGTTCATGTTCATCGTCACCAGCAGGACCTTGGAGCCCATGTTGGCAGCCGCGGCGGCGGCCTCGCAGCCGGCATGCCCGGCTCCTACTACAATGACATCGTATTCTTCTTGCTGAAACATGAATTCGCGGATTTAAGCTAACTGGGCGGTTTGAGCGGCGTGTTGCTGGCAGCCAACCAATGCGGCTGGCCGTTGCTGCGTTGCGCGGGCCGTTTGCAGGAAACAGCCTGCACCGGGGGGAAAGTTCGCGCTACGGTTAAACAGAAAACGCCCGCAGCTGGCAGGCGCTTTGTCAGGAAAACCGTGGCCGAATGCCCTACGCAACACGCTCAAAACGTGCGCAAAGATACGCAGCGCGGCGCGTTTTTGCGTAGCCCGGCACTCACGCTTCGTCGTCGGGCGCGAAGTCGTCCTCGTTCCAATCAGTCATTAGCTCAGCCGCTTGGCGGTTTACCTCCGGCCAGGAGAACGGCAGCCACTGCCCGGTCAGGCAGTCGAACACCTCCGTGGCGGCCGGGCAGGGGAACAGCTTGTAGTCGAACTTGGGGTAGTTGTGGACCACGTAGCCGGGGTAATAGTAGAAGTGGCCCAGGGCGCGGGCGTGCTCCAGCTTCAGCAGCATGAGCACCTTGCCCAAACTGAACTTACGGTACTCGGGGTGGTAGAAGTTCATGATGCCGGCCAGCGTGCGGGCCCCGGTATCGAAGATGCCGGCTGCTACCAGCCGGGCCTCATCCCGGATTTCCAGCACCTCGGTGCTGAACACGTTGTGGGTTGCGCCGGCCAGCAGAAAAGCCTCCACTGTGGGCGGCGCATCGAAGGAAATGGACTGGCGGTATGCAGCATACAACTCCTCCAGCTCGGCCGTGAGCCGGAACGGCCGCCGCCGTACCGTAAACCGCTCAGTGAGGCGCAGCAGGCGGCGCTGCTCGGGGCCGTAATGCACGCGAGCCAGTTCCAGCCGTAGCCAGTGCACCGTGTACAGCTCGTTTTCGATGGGCAGGAACCGGCAGGTAAACAGGTCCTGGTGCATGCGGTAGTAGCCCTGGCCGAGGTAATAGTCCAGCGCCGGGCCGGGTATAATGCGGATAGGATGCGGAGTAGCGGACATAGCAGAGTAGTTGGGGCATTCGGAATATAAAGAACGTCATGCTGAGCGAAGCTGGAGGCGCACTCGAAGCATCTTTACCGCTTCGTTGTGCAGGCATTGATTAGCCAGCGGTAGAGATGCTTCGGCAAGCTCAGCATGACGTTTTTCTATCAACCGGTAATCAATCAAATAACCAGTCAACAAAAAAACGCCCACCAGATGGCGGGCGTTTCAATCTAGTAAAGCAGCGCAGGTTAGAACGTGCGTAGCGAAAGGCAGTCGTCTTCCTTTTTGCGCATGGCGGTCTGGCTGAGCAGGTCCTTATCAGCGTAGCCGAGCAGGTGGAGCACACCGTGAATCATGACGCGGTGCAGTTCGTCGCGGAACGTAACGCCGTGGGTGACGGCGTTTTCGCGCACCCGGTCCACCGAAATGAAGATGTCGCCCTCGATGATGTCGGCGTCGTCGGCGTTGTCGAAGGTGATGACATCGGTGTAGGTATCGTGGTCGAGGTACTCCACGTTTACCTTGTGCAGATACTCATCGGAGCAGAAAATGTAGGTGAGCTGCACAATTTCGTACTCGTGCACCTCAGCTACTCGCTCAATCCAAGACGTCAGCTCCTCGGCATCAGCGACTTTGAAGTCTACATCTTCCACCAGAAACTCGATGCCCGAGCCTTCGTCGCGGCCGAAATCATCGTCTTCCTGGTCGTTGTGCTCGGTAGGCAGGTCGCTCATGCTGGCAAAGGCAGGCTAGTGAGAGGTAGTTTCAGCGCCGTTGATAGCCGATTCGGACTCAGAAGGCGCGGGCAGCAGAAACGTGAGCTGCACGTTGCGGCCATCTTTGTGGAACTCCACTTCGTCGGCAAGATGCCGGATGAGGAAAATGCCGCGGCCACCTGGGTTCTCCAGGTTTTCGGGTGCCGTAGGATCAATCAGGTTGGTATAGTCGAAGCCCGAGCCTTCGTCTTCTATCTCAAACTTCACCTTGTCCTGCTCCACGAACAACGACAAATAGACGTTTTTGTCTTTATCGAACTTGTTGCCGTGGCGGATAGCGTTGTTGACGGCCTCGGTGACGGCCACCATAATGTTGCCGTAGATGTCGTCCTCGATGTGGAAAGTGTCTTTCGAATTATCGATAAAACTTTCAACCACACGAATATTCTCAACAAGAGAAGGAATCTGAATTTTAACCTGCTTCATTAGGTAGTGGTGAGGGGCGGCGGGGCGCAAACTTAGCGAGTCGCTATTTCATTTTCTGAAAATATTCACTTACCTCCCGCTGATAGTAGGGCGTGAGGGCTGGCGGCACGGTACGGAGCAGCTCAGTCTGGCGGTCTTTCTGACGTTTGTATTGGTCAAAGGCAGGCGGAAAAACAGGTGGGCGATTTTGAGCCGACTGTGCCTCACGTTTATCGTCCTGGTCCCGTTCCCGGGCCGATTTCTCGGCTTCGAGCAGGCGGGTCAGGATTTGGCGCTGGCGCATGATAGTCTGCTCCGTCAGCCGCTTGTTTACGAGGTCGGTTTCGGTTTGTTCCATTAATTTTTTCAGTTCGCCGGAGCCGCCACCGCCCATTTCACCTTTGCCATCTTTCTGGCCGGCTTTGGTGCCTTTCTGCTGTTTTTCCAACTCCTGCAGGGCCTGCCGCAACATTTGCTGCTGGGCGGCCAGCTTCGCCAGATCCTCGGAGAGGCCGCGGCCCTGCTTGCCGCTCTGTTGCAATTGCTGAATCTGCTGGTTGAGCTGCTGCTGCATTTTGCCGAGTTGACCTTCGCCGGGGGCGCTGCTTTTTTTCTTTTTCTTGCCAGGCTTGCCGCCACCCTGCTGTTGCTGCTGGCTCTGGCTTTCGCGCTGCTCCTGCTGCATCTGTTGCAGCGTCGAGTTCAGCATCAGGGCCAAGTTGTTCATGCTGGTCATGGCCTGCTGCTGGCTGGCGGTGGCGCGGCTCACGTCGCGCTGCCGGATGTGGTCGAGGCTTTCGTCCATGCGGCCGTTCATCTCGCCTACTTCCCGCGTCACAAAGCTCTGCAGTTGAAATACGCGCTTGGCTAGGGCATATAGGGAGTCCTGCACCACGCGGGCATCGTCCTTGAGCTTGCGCTGGGTTTGGCCGAGCTGCACGAAGCGCGGGTCAGACTGGTCGACGCGGCGGAAGTCCTTAGCCAGCCCTTCCTGATCGAAGCTGAGTTTGAGCAGATTTTCGAGGATGTCGCGCAGGTCGTCAATGTTTTCCTGCTGCTGGTCCTGTTCCTCGTCGCTCATCTGCTGCTTCATCTTCTGAGCCATCTGTTTCATGCTCTGAGAAGCTTTTTGCTGGCTCTGGCTGGCTTTCTGGTTCTGGTTTTTGCCTAGCTGCTGCTCACTGTCCTGCATCTGCTCGTCCACCTGCTGCTGCTCAGGCTTCATTTCGTCGGCGCCATTCTCGTTGCCGAGCTGGTCATCCATCTTCTTCAGGTCCTGCAGGTCTTTCTTCAGCTCCTCGAATTGCTGCTGCTTCTCCTGCTGCTGTTGTTTGAGCTGGTCCTGTTTCTGCTGCTGGCTCTGCTTGCTGTCTTTGTTTTCGGGGTTGTCCTTGTCGTTTTTCTGGGTTTCCTCCGCTAGTTTCTCCTGCTCTTTCGCCAGTTGCTCCAGTTTCTCCAGAGCAGCTTCCTGCTTCTGCTCAAACTGCAGCTGCTTGAACATTTCGAGGGCGCGCTCTAGCTCTTTTTGGAGGGTGTTTTCTTTGTTTTCGAGCTGCTGCAAGAGTTTTTGCATCTCGGGCTGGTTCATGTCCTTCTGCTGTTCCAGCAGCTTCTGCAGCTCGTCGTAGAGTTTCTTGGTCTCAGGGTCGAGCAGGCTTTCCATCATCTTCTGCAACTCCTTCGCCTTTTCGGCCAGCTCCTGGCTTTTGGGGTCCAGCTCGTCCTGCTTCTGGGTCAGCTCGTCGAACATCTTTTTCATGTCGGCCATCTGCTGGTCCATCTGCTGCTTCTGCTCCAGCATGTCCTGCAGCTGTTTGCGGTCCTGGAAATTCAGCTCGCGCTTGGTCTTGAGCTTGTCCTGGCTTTTGGCCAGTTCACGCTCCAGCTTCTTGCTCTGCTCCGCCGATTTGCTCAACTGACTCTGCACCGACTCCGACTGCGAGTTCAGCTGCTCGCGTAATTCGGTGCGGCTGGGCAGGCGGAACTCCGCGGCCCGCGTGCGGGTAGCTTTCGGACCGTGTACGCCGTCGTTGTCCCACACCTGCACGAAATATTCGAGCCGGTCGCCGGGCTGCATTTTCAAGGAGCGCAAATCCCACTGGTAGGCATACGACTGCACCGGCCCAGCGCCTAGCGGCAGCGCCCGCGCCTGAAATGCGGCGTTGGGCCGGGCTTTACTGGTCACGCGGTAGTGCAGCTGCAAGCGCGAAAGGCCATAGTCGTCGCGCAGGTTGCCGCCCAGCGCGAGGTAGCGCAGTGAAGTGGTATCGGGGAAAGATTCTAGGCTGATTTCCGGGCCTTGGTCGGGAATGGCTGTGAGCTGGTACTCGATTGGGTCGCGGTTGAGACTGGCCGGATTCTGCAGTCGCACGGCGTAGCTCTGGGTGCGGCTCACTACCCGCGAAGCCGTAAACTGCTCGTCTTCGGAGGTGGCCGTCAGGGTTTCGTCGGGGCTTTTGAAGAGGAGCTGCAACTGCTCGGTGGCCTGCGTGGCGAAGCGCCAGCGCACGGTGCTGCCCTCCGGTACGGTGAGGTTGCCGGTGTTGCGGATAGTTTCGCGGGGCTTGCCGAGGTAGGCCGGATACGTCACGTCCACCTGAAAGTCGCGCAGGTTAGGGCGTTGGCGCAGGCGCAGGTCGTAGTCGGCGGACGTCACGTTGGCCGCGGCCAGCTGGAACTCCACGTCCTTCTGCAGCTGCTGAAACTGGTAGCTGAAGTGGCCGGGCCGGTCCTGCACGAGGTGCCGCTCCTGGCCGCCGTACTGAATGGTCACATCGTTGGGCAAGGCCTCCCCTTCTACCGTCACCTGCAGCTTAAAATCTTCGCCCTGAAACGCAGTAAGATCTTTGTTTTCAACAATAAACCGGAACGGGGCGGGCGGCGCGTACTTCTGGCGGTAGTTGAGGATGCGGGCCGTGCCCTGCACGAAAAACGCCGGATAAATCAGCAGCACGGCCATGATAACGGCCGCCGGCACAGCCACATATTTCCACAGCGGCCGGGTTTGCTGCCGGATGTTAATGCCGTTTTCGAATTGCACGCCCGCCAGCTGGCCGGCACGCTGCTCCAGGCTGGCCGCAATCAGGGCGTTGCCCTGGGCTTTGTCTTGGAGTTGCAGCGCGTTCAGCAACTTGTCCTGCACATCCGGAAACAGCTCCCCGATGCGCTGGGCCGCCTGCTCGTCGCTCAGCAGCCGGCGCAGGTTGGTGAGGGCGGCCAGCGGCTGCCAGATCCAGCGCATGAAGGCATAGGCAGCCAAGCCCAGGAACCCGAATAACAGCCCGCCCCGCACCCAAGTGGGCAGGTACAGGAAGTATTCGAGCAGGTTGAGCACCAGGAACAGACTCAGCAGCAGCGCCCCGGCTACCAGTGCGCCACGTACCAGCAACGACAGGTAAAATTTGCGCTTGAAGGCCTCCAGGCGGGCCAGCACTTCGCGCAAAGCAGAAGATGTAGAAGACGTTTCTTGCGACACAGGCATATCCAACGGCCATAGTGGCCTCCGGGGAAAGATACGGATTAAGCGGTGCGGGCTGCACGCCCGCCGCCGATAGAACCGGCGCAGTTGCTGGGCGGTTCCGAACGAAATAACCAAGTGGTGCAAAAACCGTGCGGCAGCTAAGCTCCTAGGCGTTCAGGCGGTTTGCTCCAACTTCACTAAGCCAGAAAATTAGCCTAGGTAGAAGGGCAGCAAAAAGCCCTGGCTGATAGACCAGGGCTTCTTCGTGATTCTTGTTTTGGATACTGGCTGTTCCTGACTGCTACTGTAAAGCAGGTAGAGCAACAGCAGCATCAGAGCAATATAGCCCGTGGTTTGGAGCAGGCGCCGGGTATGACCTGACGGAAGGGGACTCTCCTCGGTAAGGGTGTTCCAGTCGTTTGATGGAGGAGTAATCAGGGTCATATAAAGGAATTGAGGCCACAAAGGCACGCGTAAACCGTTTCGTATCCGCCATAAGTTCCCTCAGGCAGAAATAGGCTAAAAACCGACTAGCCCCTGACGACGCCTTTGGCCGTTTCCAGGCCTAAGCCATTCTTACTCCACTAATAGTCGTTGGCTTGTGCCCGCGCTTCTAACTAAATAGAGGCCGGCCGGTAGCGTAAGCGGCAATGGACCTTGGCTGGGCTGCGTATGCGTTGACAAGTGTTGCCCCAGCGCCGTGAATACCTCTACCTGTTGGCCGGGCTCCGGGCCCAGTAGCCGGACGGTGCCGGTAGAGGGGTTGGGCCACAGTGTAAAGGAGGGCTTCGGGGAAGCAGAGTTAGAGGAAAGCGGGCTGGCAGTCAAACGGGCCAGAAACCCTGTTGGCAGCGACCCAGCGTTGTTGATGAGGCGCAACGAGCCAAAATCGGCCGGGGCATCGGCAAAATTACCGGTCAGATACAGCGAATTGCTGGGGCCACTGGCCAGGTGCTGTACCTGGTCGGAGCCGGTGCCGCCGGCTACTACTGCTCCTTGCCATGTTCCAGTAGTCGCACTTAGTCGGCCCACCAGCGCATCGAAACTACCCGCCGAGGTTAGGCTGCTGCTACCCAGCGTGAGAGTGGCGCTATTGAAAGAAGCGCCTACGTACACGCTGCCCATACCGTCGAGGGCTATGCCATGTCCTATTTCGGTGCCGCCGCCGCCACCCGCCGTAGCCCAAACAAAAGCTCCTGTGTTGTCGAGCCGGGCTACTACCATATCTGCATTCGTGGAGCCGGTGCTAATTAAGCGCGCCGAGCCAAAGGTGGCAGTACCGAAGAACTGACCTGCCACGAAGGAGTTGCCAGCGGCATCTACTGTGAGGTCGTAGCCGTTAACCCTGCCTGTACTGCCGCTGCCAGTGGCCCATTGCCAGGTACCGGCCGTGCTAAGCCGAGCCACCAGCAGCCCCGAGTTCGAGCTGGTGCGCACCAGGCCCACGGAGCCGAATACGGCGTTCAGGCTGTTGGTTGAGCCCGTGACATAGGCATTGCCGCTGCCATCCAGTACGATGCTTTCAGCGAAGTCGGCCCCACTGCCGCCACCACTCACGGCCCACTGCCAGCTACCGGCGTCGTTCAGCTTGGCCACAAATATTTCTGCCGAGCCAGTAGGGCCAGTATTGGTAAGGGCTGTGCTGCCGAAGGTAGCGGAGGCCGAGCTGTATGTCCCGGTGATATAGGCGTTGCCGGTTCCGTCCACGGCCAGGCTTTGAGCGTACTCTTCGCCGCCACTGCCGCCCCCGCCCTGCACTGCCCATAGCCAAGTGCCGCTGGGGCTGAGCTTGGCTACATATATATCAAATAGGCCGCCGTTGGAGGCCCGTAGTGTAGTAGAACCGAAGGTAGCGGTGGGCCCGGCAAAAATACCCGTGATATACACGTTGCCGGCCGCATCTACCCCAATGCCCCGTCCATAGTCGGTGGTGGAGCCGCCCCCGTTCAGGGCCCATACCACGTTGCCGGCCGCATCCAACTTGGCCACAAAAGCATCGGAGCCGCCGTTGCTGTAGAGCGTGGTGGTGCCCAGGCGTAGCGTGCTCCCGAATGTGCCCACAATGTAGGTGTTGCCCTGCGCGTCCACCACGGTTTGGTCTACGTCTGAGCCGCCCTGGCTACCCAGGTTACTGAAGGCCATGGCCCGGTCGAAGGCGGGTGCCTGAGCCGCCGCGCTGTAGAAAGCTAGGCTGCCCACTGCGGCAAGCATAAATCGGCGAAAACGGTAGAAAAGGAGCATCGGCAGAATAGAAAACGAGTAGGACTGAAGACAAACAAAGGTAGCCGGCGCACCGGTTGGTTGCCGCCCTTCGTCCGGACTTTTTAGCACCCAAAAAAGCCCGGCCTGAAAACCAGGCCGGGCTTTTTACCCAGTTTTATGCAAGAAAGCGCAACGGCTATTCGCCTTTGCCGGCGGTGCCGTCTTCGTTGGTTTTCTGCTTGCGCTTCTTCTTGCCGTCTTTGTCCTTCTTCACCACCTTCATCTTCTCGGCAGTAGCCGGAGCCGCCGTAGGCGCCGTAGTGGCAGCAGCGGCCGGAGCCGTCAGCGTGGCCACTTTGTTGCCGTTGAGGTCCAGTTCCACTACTTCGTAGCCTAGCTCCGAGAGGCCTGGGAAGGCCTTGGTCCGGTCACCAACTACTACGATGTACATCTGGTCGATGGGGAGGTATTTCTGGGCGCTGGTTTGCAGGTCCTCGCGCTTCAGGTTTTTCAGGATTTCGCTCTGCTTGCTCACGTAGTCGGTGGGCAGGTCATACTCCAGCAGGCGGCCCAGGAAAGCGGCTTTCTGCTGGCCGGTTTCGTACTTGAGGGCGTCGCTCTGGCCCACCGACGCCTGCAGAAACTGCAATTCCTCGTCGGTAGCACCGTTGCGGTAATCCTTAATTTCCTTCACAAATTCTTTCACCGAAGCCGCCGTAGCATCGGCGCGCACGCCGGCCTGTGCCGTGTACGGACCAACGTAGCGCGTGCTCTGGAAGCCCGAGCGGGCGCCGTAGGTATAGCCTTTGTCTTCGCGCAGGTTCAGGTTGATGCGCGAGTTGAAGGCGCCGCCCAGAATGTAGTTGGCCAGATACGCGCGGTAAAAGTCACCGGTGGCATCATAGGTGAGCGGCGTGAGGTAGCCCACCCGGATTTCCGACTGCGCGGCCCCATCCTTGTTCACGAAGTAAATGCGCGTCTTGTCGGGCTGTGGGTTTGGGTCGCTGGCGGGCAGTGTCACGGCTTTGCGGCCCCAGGTTTTCAGGAAGCCTAGGCGCGGTAGCACATCCTTCTGGTCTACGTCGCCTACCACGGTCAGGTAGCTCACGTTGGGGGCGTAATTCTGCTGATAGAACTGCTTCACATCGTCCAGCGTAAGGCCCTGCACCGATGTAGTCGAGCCCGATGTCGGGATGCTCATCACGTCGCCGGGACCGTAGAGCAGGCGGGCGTACGTGTTGTTGGCAATAGCTACGGGCTGGGTGCTCTGGTTGGCAATGCCTTCCAGGGTCTGCTTCTTCAACCGGTCGAAGTCAGCCTGCGCGAAGCGCGGACGCATCAGCACCTCCTCCAGCAGTGCCAGCGTGGCGGGCAGGTTTTTGGTGAGGCTGCGCACCACAATCGTCGTGTTGTCGTCGCCGGCATTGGTCGAAATGTCGCTGCCCAGCTTCTCCAGCGCGGCAGCAAACTGCTCGCCGGTGTATTTCTGGGTGCCTTCTTCCAGCATGGCCGCCGTGAGCGAGGCTACGCCGGCTTTGTTGCGGTTCTGCTGCTCCAGGCGGTGGCCGCCCCGGATAGTGAGCAGCATGGTCACGGTTGGAATTTCGGTGTTGCGGTTGCCGATGATCTTCAAGCCGTTATCGAACTCCTGGCGCCATACAGCGGGCACCTGGATGACTGGATTGGCACCGCCTTTCGGCTGCACGCTCCTGTCGAAGCTGTCGGTGGCTTTGGCGTATTTCAGGCCGGCGTACTCGTCGGTAGCAGGAGCTTTGTAGCCGTCCTTGCTCACCGTGAAGTTGTCGGCTTTGGCTACCAGGGCTGTGCTGCCCTTAGGCACCACGCTCAGCACCACAGCTTTCTTGCCTTTGATATACTGGTTATACACACGCTGCACATCGGCTTTAGTGAGGCTGCGGATGCGCTGCAGCTCCTGGGGCAGGCGGTTGGGGTTGCCAGCAAACGTCTGGTAAGCAGCCAGCTGGCTTACTTTACCGCTCACGCTGGCCAAGCCGTTCACCACGTCGGCTTCACGGGAGGCTTTGAAGCGCGCCACGTCATCGTCGGTGACGCCACGGCGCTCAAACTCGGCCATCGTGCGGCGCACGATAAGCTCAGTGCTGTCGAGGCCTTTGCCGGGCAGACTCAGAGCCATAATGGTAAACTCGCCGCCTAGCTCCGACGTGGGGTGGTAGGCGCGCGTCTGCACCGACTTCTGCGTCTTGATCAGGTTCTTGTAAAGCAGTGAGTTTTTGCCGCCCCCGATAATTTCAGCCAGAGCATCAATGGCTACCTCGTCGGGATGATACTGGGGCACCGTCGGGAACACCATCTGCAGCATCGGGAAGCGCACATTGTCTTCGTAGTGCACGTAGCGGTCCTGGGTGAGAGTGGGCGCGGGCAGCTTCATGTTCTGCACGGCCGGGCCCCGGTTAATGGAGCCAAAGTATTTCTCCACCAGCTTCACTACTTCGGCCGGCTTCACGTCGCCGCCTACCGTGACGGTAGCGTTGTTGGGGCCGTACCAGCGCAGGAAGAAGTTCTTCAGGTCATCTACGTTCGACCGGTCCAGGTCTTCGAGGTAGCCGATGGTGAGCCAGCTATATGGGTGGCCATACGGATAAAGCGCCTTGGCTACGTTTTCAGAAGCTAGGCCGTAGGGGCGGTTATCGTAGTTCTGGCCCCGCTCATTTTTCACGGTGGAGCGCTGTACCTCAAACTTCTGCTGCGTCACGGCATCCAGCAGGAAGCCCATACGGTCCGACTCCAGCCACAGCGCCGTTTCGAGCTGGTTGCTGGGCACGGTTTCGAAATAGTTGGTCCGGTCGCGGTTGGTGGTGCCGTTCAGCGTACCGCCCGACGACGTCACGAGCTTGAAGTGCTGCTCGTCGGCTACGTGGTCGGAGCCCTGGAACATCATGTGCTCGAAGAAGTGGGCGAAACCCGACTTGCCGATCTGCTCCCGCGCCGAGCCGACGTGGTAGGTCACATCGATGTGCGCAATGGGGTCGGAGTGGTCTTCGTGGATGAGCAGCGTGAGCCCATTCGGCAGCACGTATTTCTCGTACGGAATCACCAGCTCTGTGCCCTTGCGGGTCACTTTCTCAACGAGTTTGGTGCCGGTAGCCGAAGTGGCGACAGGTTTGGCGGCTGTGTTCTGCTGGGCGGCGGCCGGCTGCAAGGCCAACGTCAGGCCCAGGCTTAGCAGCCAAAGCGGTTTAAAAGTCATACAGGGAAAATGAGGAGAAACGAGAACGTGAATATAGAGCTACTGACGCAGCAGACGCACTAAAGACGCACGCCGCTCGCCTAACTATAGCCGCGTGGGTTTGGTTCGGGACACATAAAAGGCAGAAAAGGGCGTTATGGCTGCAACTATTCGGGGTGGTGTTGAGCTCCTGAGGCAATAGCAGGCCCAATTATGCTTCACAGAATGTTCATCGGCACGATGTATGTTGCGCAGCCGCCAGTGCCTACCTTTACGTTGCTTTCCACCCCCTGCTGATGCTCGTTGCCAACCTAGAATACCTGTTGCTTACGCACCGCGCCGATTTGGGGCAGTTGCTGCTGCGCTGGACCCGGCCGGCTACGTCGGAGGAGCACCGCACCGGCTATCAGGTAGCCCTGAGCCTAGCCGAGCGGGAGAAGATAAACCGCTGGCTCATTGATTTGCGCAGCCGTGGCCTGGCCGAGCCAGCCGACTTCCGCTGGGTAATGCAGAATTTCCGAGCGTCGTTGGCGGCAGCGCTGCCTGGCACCCGGGCCCGCCTGGCCTACCTCGTTACGCCCTACCACGCGGAAACGCTGAACAAGCGCCTGGCCGAAGAAATGGCCACCGACCAGCTGGATACCGTAGCCGTACGCGTGTTTACGGAAGAGCAAACGGCACAAGAGTGGTTACAAGCCACTCGCTAACCAGACTCCATATATTCCAAAAAAGCCCCGTCTGCTAGTTCAAACGGGGCTTTTTTGATGCAGAATCCATTGGGGCTATACGCGCGGGTTTGATTCGATGGTGGTATCGTAGGCCGGGGAGCTGGTATGAATCGTGGCTTCCGCGGCTGGCAGCCGAACGTCGTCGTCGTCGTTGACGCGCAGCGTGAGTAGGCCCGATATAATCATGGAGCAGCCGCCCAGCACCAGCGTGTACACTGGCTCGCCGCCGAATACCGATTTGGTGAAGAAGCCCAGAATCAGGCCTGCCACCACTTGCGGAATGACAATGAAGAAGTTGAACACGCCCATGTAGTAGCCCATCTTGTTCCAGGGAAGCGCCCCGGCCAGCATGGCGTAGGGCACGCTCAGAATCGATGCCCAGGCAATGCCCACCCCTACCATTGAAACCAACAGCATTTTGGGGTCGGAAATGAAGTAGATGGAAATCAGGCCAAGACCACCAGCAACCAGGCAAATCAGGTGGGTGAAGCGGCGACTGGTAGCACGGGCAATAACGGGGAGCAGCAGAGCCGCTATTGCCGATACACCATTGTACACAGCAAAGCACACGCCTACCCAGTCAGCGCCCTCGTTGTAGAGCTTAGACGTGGTATCGGTGGTGTGGTAGATGTGGCTAGTAACGGCCGGGGTGGTGTAGATCCACATCGAGAACAAGGCCAGCCAGGAGAAAAACTGAACAATAGCCAGTTGGGCCATCGTTTTGGGCATGTGGGCTATACCGGCAAACGACTCGCGGATACCGTTCCAGAAGCCAGCCGTCCGCCGCTTCTCGTCCTCAAAGGCGTCCATATCCTCGGGCGGGTATTCCTTGGTATTCAGTACAGTCCACAGGACGGCAATGAAAAATACCACCCCTCCAATATAGAAGGCATACTTCACGGAAGGTGGAATTTGCCCGGCCGGAGCCGTATTGGCAATGCCGAACCAGTTGGTAAACATCCAAGGCAGCGACGATGCCACTACTGCCCCAACCCCGATAAAAAAGGTTTGGGCGGCAAAACCAGTGGTGCGCTGCTCAGAGGGCAGCAAGTCGCCGACCAAGGCCCGGAAAGGCTCCATGCTGATGTTGATGCTCGAATCCATAATCCAGAGCATGCCCACCGCCATCCATAGTGCCGACACGTTGGGCATGACCAGCAGCGCGAACGAAGCCAGCACCGCTCCTACCAAGAAAAACGGGCGGCGGCGTCCCCATTTTGGGTGCCAGGTCCGGTCCGACATATAGCCGATAATCGGCTGCACGAGCATGCCGGTGAGCGGAGCGGCCAGCCAGTAAAGCGCAATTTCGGTACCACCTAGGGTTTCAAAAATGCGGCTGACATTGGCGTTCTGCAGCGCAAAGCCGAACTGAATGCCCAGAAAGCCGAAACTCATGTTCCAGATCTGCCAGAAGCTTAGTCGGGGTTTTTCGCGGGTATCGTGTGGGGCGGCCGCTACGTTGGTTGCCATAAAAAAAGCGTGTGGGAATTAGGAGGAATAAGAGGGCAAGTGAAGCAGCGGCGCAGCAGGCATTTCATCAGCCGCAGCGCCGCCAGCTCATCATTTCTTGGGGTTGATTTCGAACACGTAGGCGCTCAGTGGGGGCAGCGTGAGGTTGAGAAACTCAGTAGGCGGCGTGTTGTTGAGCAGGTCGGTGTAGGTGCAGAACATGTTGGGGTCGAGGCCTATACGCTGCCGTACCGGGGCCGGAATGCTGATGGTGGGGCGCAGCGTTTTGTCGCGGCTGAAGTTGACGACGATGAGCAGGCGCTGGGTATCGGTGTAGCGCAGGTAGCTGTACACCACCTTCTGGTCGTACTCCTTGCCTAGGTTGTTGGCATCCTGCAGCTCGTAAAACTTGCCTTTGCGGATGGCTTCGCTCTTGCTGGCCAGATTGAGCAGGCGGCTGTAGAAGTCACGGAGCTGCTTCTGGCTATCGTCGAGCTTGCCGCCGTCAAACTTGCCGCCGTTCATCCATTTCTGGTGTTCCGGCACGCCCCAATAGTCGAAAATGGTGGTGCGCCCGTCTTCCCCCGAAAAGCCTTCTGACTTCAGAGCCGGCTCACCTACTTCCTGGCCCGAGTACAGCATCACGGGGCCAGAGGCCAGCGTGGCCGTCACGGTCATGGCCGGAATAGCGGTGCGCGGGTCGGTGGCGAAGTCTTTGGAGGCAATACGCTGCTCGTCGTGGTTTTCCAGGAAGCGCAGCATTTTGGATGAAAAGCCCCGGCTTTCCTTTTGCCACACCTGCGTAATTTCTTCGGTGTTGCCGCCGGTCGTCATCAGGCGGCGCAGGCCGTCGTAGAGCCCCACTTTATCGTAGAGGAAGTCAAACTTACCCTCATTGAGGTAGCGGCTGTAGACTTTAGGGTCGTAGGCTTCGGCAATGAAAATGATGTTCGGCTTTACCTTCTTCACCTCCGGAATCACCCAGGTCCAGAATTCAACCGGCACCATTTCGGCCATGTCGCAGCGGAAGCCATCCACGTCTTTCTGAGCCCAGAACACCAGAATGTCGCGCATCTTTTTCCACGTGTCGGGCACGGGCGAGAAATACGGCTTACGCCCGTTCTGGTAATCGACGCCGTAGTTGAGCTTCACGGTTTCGTACCAGTCGTTTACGCTGGGCGAGGCCGAGAATACGTCGTTGCCGGTAGCTTTGGCGGGCGTTTCCAGGAATTTGCCGTCTTCTTTCGGGCCCAAGGCTGCCGCCAGCGGGTTGCCACCTTTGGGCACCACCAAGCTCTGGCCGGGCAGGTAGTAGAAGTTGTTGTTGGGCGCAAAGGCCTTGGTCTTATCGTCCTGGGTACCCAGGTCTACCACGCCGGCTGGCTTGCCATCCGACTTGTAGCTGCGGGCCACGTGGTTCGGAATGAAGTCCATGAGCACCTTCAGGCCGTTTTTGTGCGTGCGCTGAATCAGGGATTCGTACTCCTGCATCCGAGTTTTCACGTTCACAGCCAGGTCCGGCGCCACGTCGTAGTAGTCCTTGATGGCGTAAGGCGAGCCGGCGCGGCCTTTCACGACGTCGGCATCATCGGGCCCAGGACCGCCCTGCTTGGTGAAATCCGTCATGGTGGCGTGCTCAATCACGCCGGTGTACCAGACGTGGCTGACGCCCATCTTCTTGATTTCCTGGAGCGCCTTGTCGGTGATGTCGTTGAACTTGCCCACACCGTTTTCCTGCGCCGTGCCATAGGGCTTGTTCACGGCCACCTTATTGCCAAACAGGCGGGTCATCAGCTGGTAAATAACCAGCTTGTTGTCCTGCGGTACCTCGTCGGTGGTGTTAGGGTCGGCGGCAGCAGTAGTCTTAAAATCGGACACAGAAACGGGGGTGTGCGAGGTCAGAAGGAAAGAAGAGAGCGAAGCAAGCCCCAAAGAGAGGGCCACGGTGGGCAGTAGCAGGTTTCTCATATCAGGCAAGATAGTAATTAGGGGCCGGGGTGATGAAGTAATGATGTTCTTCTCATTTCACCCTATCACTGTTCACTCCATCACCTCATCCCCTGCTTACCATTCCTGCGTCAGCGGGTGCAGCATGAGCTCATCCACTACCACATGGGCCGGGGCTTCCAGCACGTAGCGGATGGCCTGCGCCACATCAGAGGGCTTGAGATGGGTTTTTTCGGCGTCGGGGCTGCCCGGCAGCGAGTCGTTGAAATAGGTGTCGACGAGGCCCGGATAAATAGTGCTGACTTTGACGCCGTGTGGGCGCACTTCCTTCCGCAGACTGGCCAGCACGGCATCCTGGGCAAATTTGCTGGCTCCATAGGCGGTACCGTGCTCGAAGCTGCGCCGTGCCACGTCAGAAGCCACTCCTACAATATGCCCGCTCCGCTGTGCCTTGAAGTGCGGTACTACGGCCTTGCACATCAGGAAAGTGCCTTTCACATTCACATCAAACATCCGGTCCCATTCGGTGGCCGAAAAGTGCTCCAGCAGATTGAACGAGCCTACGCCGGCGTTGCAGACCAGAATATCGAGCCGCCCAAAGTGGCGCAGGGCCTCATCGGCCACGTTCTGCGCATCATCGGGGTCCGATACGTCGGCTGGAATGGCAAGGCCCTGGGTTTTGTTCGCCACTTCTTCGAGTTCATCGGCGGAGCGGGCTACACATACCACTTTGGCACCTTGCATGGCCAGCAGCAGTGCTGTGGCGCGCCCAATGCCCCGGGATGCTCCCGTGACGATGGCAACTTGGTCGGTGAGGTCAGTCATGGCAATACACTTCAGAGGAAAGCTTATCTACAAGGTATAGCAAACGCAGGTTGTTCCTTTCCGCCCCCTGTTTTTACTTCTGCAGTTCCACTACCCACGCCGTGCGGCCCGGCAGCTTCACCGATTTCAGGTCCGCAACGGCCGCCCCCGTGGTAACTTCCGTGCCTGAGGAGAAGCCGTTGAGGCGCTCAGCAAACCGAGCCATGTCGACAGATTTTTCATCCTTGTTGGAGTTCATCATCACCATCACCGTGCCTGCATCAGAGTAGCGGAAATACGTATATATGCCGTCGTTCGGGATGAAATGCTGGTATTTGCCGGCGTGCAGGGCCGGGTGAGTTTTGCGGTAGTTGGCCAGCTTGCTTACGTAGTTGAAGGCTTCAGCCTCCTGCCCCGTGCGGTTCATGAACAGATTCTTCTTGTCGCCGGCCCAGCCGCCGGGAAAGTCCTCCCGCACCTTGCCATCGGGGTTGGAGTAGTTCTTCATCAGCACCTCGGTACCGTAGTAGAGCTGCGGAATGCCGCGCGTAGTCAGCAGCCAGGCCAGCCCCATCTTGTACTTCGCAAAGTCCTCTCCTATCACCGAGTAGAACCGGCTCATGTCGTGGTTATCCAAGAACACCACGTTGCGCATCGCGTCTTCGTAGAGCCAGTCGGCCTGCAGGGTATAGTACAGCTTGCTGATGCCTTCGGTCCAGCCGGCATCCTTGGTCAGGGCTTCGTTGATGGCGTACTGGCTCTGGAAGTCTAGTACGGAGGGCATATTACTCTTGAATCCATCAATTTCGGGCAGCACGTTTCGGGCAAAATAGGCCTGCTGCTGCGTGCCCTGCACCCAGGTTTCGGCAAACATGCCCAGTTTGGGGTACTCCTCCAGCACAGCCTTGCCCCAATCCATCAAGAACTTGCGGTCCGAGTAGGTATAAGTGTCTACGCGGTAAGCATCGAGGCCGGTATACTCCACCCACCAGATAAAATTCTGAATCAGGTAGGTGCTCACCAGCGGATTGCTCTGGTTGAGGTCGGCCATGGTAGTATCAAACCAGCCCTCCCCAAACTGCTTCCGGTCGTAGCCGGACACGTACGGGTCGTTGAAGGCAGCGTCGCGGAAGTTGCTGCGTGTGAAGGCTGGCCACTGATGAAACCAGTCTTTGGCCGGCGCATCCTGCACGAGGTAGCCCTGGGTGCCCATGTGGTTGAGTACCACGTCGTGCACCACTTTCAGCCCCTGCTGGTGTGCTTGCTGCACGAAGGCCACATAGTCGGCATTGGTGCCATAGCGGCGGTCCACGGCGTAGAAATCGGTGAGGGCGTAGCCGTGGTAGCTGGCTTTGGGCTGGTCGTTTTCTACTACCGGCGTGGGCCAAATAGCCGTGACACCCAACTCCTTGAGGTACCCAAAATGGTCGGCAATGCCTTTCAGGTCGCCGCCGTGGCGACTGTACATCGAGTCGCGGGCGGCGGCCGGCGCCTTCATGCCCTTGATGTAGTCATTCTTCGGGTCGCCGTTGGCAAACCGGTCGGGCATGAGCAGGTAGATAAAGTCAGCCGTTGTGACGCCCTGCACCTTGGTAGGGTCTTGGGGCGTAGTGCGGGCGCGCAGCTCGTAGTTGTAGCGCACCGTTTTCTTGCCCTTAAACTCCAGCGCCAGCTGCCCCGGTTTGGTAGCAGGCCCAATGGTGAGGTTGACGAGCAGGTAGTTGGGGTTTTCGAGCGTTTGCACACCGTCCAGCGTTACGCCGTCGTACTTCAGGCTCACTTTGCTGCTCCCGATTCCGGTGCCGTGCACAAGTAGCTGCAGTTTCGGGTTCTTCATGCCCACCCACCAGAATGTGGGGTCGATGCGCTGGATAGGAGCGTTTTTCTGGGCGGTGGCACTGGCCAGCATAGCACCGTTGGTAGCCAGGCGGGCCAGTGCCACCGGGTTGAGCTGGGCTTGTGCAGGCGGCGTGAGCAGAGGAGTAGCCAGCAGCGAACCGGCCAGCAGCAGAATACAGGAAGGAGTCATGAGCGCAGTGGGAATTCGGTCAGAAAGGCTGCCAAGTTACGCCGGGAAGCCGCCCAGAAGATAATGCTGAACTGCGCGGAATTAGTGTTGTGTTGACCGATTTTGCCACAATGTTTGCATGTAGCCCTACAATAGCGGCGTGGCAACAGGAAAATCCGATATTTGAATCCGCCGGACCCTGGTTGCTGGCCTTTCTTCCCTTACTGATTTTTCCCTTTATGGCTTTCGATTTCAAACCCTACACGCCGGCCTCCGAATTCACGACTCAGGCTGCGTATTTTTCCATGGAGTTTGCCCTGGACCAGGCCCTCAAAACCTATTCCGGCGGCTTAGGCTTCCTGGCCGGCTCGCACATGCGCTCCGCCTACGAGCTCAAGCAAAACCTCATTGGCATAGGTATTCTCTGGACGTTCGGCTACTACGACCAGGGCCGCAACGAGGACCAGACCATGCGCTGCGACTTTCGCCACAAGCACTACTCTTTCCTTGAGGACACCGGCCTGATCTTCCCCATCACCATTCATGGGGCAGAAGTGCAGGTGAAGGCTATGTACTTGGCGCCCGACACGTTCGGCACGGCCCCGATGTTCTTCTTGACGACCGACATTCCCGAAAACGACTACATCTCGCGCACCATCTCGCACCACCTCTACGACGCCGACACGGCGGCCCGCGTAGCGCAAAGCATTCTGCTGGGGGTAGGTGGCGGCAAGCTGCTGGACGTGTTGGGCGTGAAAATGGATGTGTATCACCTCAACGAAGGTCACGGCCTGCCACTGGCGTTCTACCTCTACGAAAAGCACGGCCGCAAGCTGGAAGAGGTGCAGAAGCGGCTCGTCTTCACGACGCACACGCCCGAGCTGGCCGGCAACGAGGAGCACCCCATGAAGCTGCTCACCGACATGACCTTCTTCGGCTCGGTACCCGCCGATGAAATCCGCCGCGTGGCGGGCGTAGAGCAGGAGATGCTGAATTACACGCTCACGGCGCTGCGCTTCTCGCGCAAAGCCAATGCCGTGAGCAAGGTACACGGTACCGTGGCCAACCAGATGTGGGGCGCCAACAAGGGTATCTGCTCCATTATTCCCATCACCAACTCCCAGAACGGCAGCTACTGGCGCGACCAGCAGTTGCACGAGGCCCTAGTAGCCAACGACGACCAGGCCCTGCTGGCCCGCAAGCGCAAGCTCAAGAAGCAGCTCTTCGACATCGTGGCCGACCAAACTGGTACTCTCCTCGACCCTGAGGTGCTAACCGTAGTATGGGCCCGCCGCTTTGCTGGCTACAAGCGCGCCGACCTGATTCTGCGCCATTTCGAGCGGTTCCAGGAATTGGTGAACCGCACCGACCGGCCGGTGCAGGTTATCTGGGCCGGCAAGCCCTACCCCAAGGACTACGGCGCCATTGGCCTGTTCAACGACATTATCCAGAAGACCAAAGGCCTGAAAACCTGCGCAGTACTCACCGGCTATGAGCTGGCCCTGTCCGGCTACCTCAAGCGCGGCTCCGATGTATGGCTGAACACGCCGCGTTTCCCGCGCGAAGCCTCCGGCACCAGCGGCATGACGGCCGCCATGAACGGCAGCCTGAGCCTGAGCATTGCCGATGGCTGGATTCCGGAGTTTGTGCGCCACGGCGAAAACGGCTTCCTCATCCCTCACACCGATATTTACCAGCCTGACCACGTGAAGGATAACATCGAAGCCACCAGCCTGCTGGATGTACTCGAAAACGAAATCATTCCGCTTTACTACAACGAGCCGGCCAAGTACCTGGCCGTGGCCAAAGCTGCCATGCGCGAAGTAGAACCCGAATTCGAGTCGGGCCGCATGGCGACAGAATATTACCAGAAGCTGTACAATGCCTAATTGCTAAGTGATTTGCCGTTAGGTATTTGTATGAAAAATAAAACGTCCTGCTGAACTCTCTTCGGCAGGACGTTTTGCTTTTCCAGCTACTGCTGCAGCACGCCGTTCAATACAGCCCACACGTTTTCAGCTAGTAGCTTATGGCCGGCGGCGTTGGGATGCACGCCGTCAGCTAGGTTTAGCTCGCGGCGGCCCAGCACGCCCTGAAGCAGGAAGGGCACGAAAGACAGGCTATTCTTCTCGGCCAGCAGGCGGAATGAGGCTTTGAATTCGGCGGCGTAGCGTCCATACTGGTGCCCCCCGAAGGCGCTCAGGTCGAAGGGAAACTCTAAGCCCACCAGCACAATGCGCGCCTCGGGATACTTTAGCCGCACCTGGTCGATGATGGCTTGCAGGTTCTGGGTGGTTTCGCGCACCGGAATACCGCGCAGACCGTCGTTGGCACCCAGTTCCAACACAAACACGTCTACCGGCTGGCGGGCCAGCACGGAGGCCACGCGCTGCCGGCCACCGGCGCTAGTTTCGCCACTCACGCCGTAGTTGAAGGTTTTGTAGGGTAAGTTCAGCGAATCGAGGCGCTGCTGGAGCAGGCTCGGGAAGGCGGCACTGGCAGGCAGTTGGTAGCCGGCCGTGAGGCTGTTGCCGAAGAAAATGATGTTTTGCATACGAGGCGGCGGTGCGGTGGTGGGCAGAGCGGCTGCGGAATCGGGAGTTCCGCAGGCGGCCAGCAGCAGGCACACGCAAATCAGGAGATACTGCATAAAACAGGCGCCCGGCAAAAGGCTAGGCACGCAGCGTATACTTGCCCGCCCCAGTTAAAAGTTGCCAGCCTCGTCAGCAATTTGCGGCGGAGCAAACTTTTTTACCGGTTTCCGGCTTTACCTTTGCTGCAGATAAGAATCATTCTTATCTGAGTATCTCGCTGATTTTCACGAAAACCTGATCTAATGCCCGTTATCAAAGCCACGGACGCCGAATTTGCCGAATTGCTCGAACAGAACGAGAAAGTAGTAGTGAAGTACTACGCCGATTGGTGCGGCAACTGCCGCCTGTTTTCTCCGAAATACAAGCGTATGGCTATTGCCATGCAGGAGCAGGGTATCAAGTTTTTGGATGTGAATGCCGAAACCAGCCCCGAAGCCCGCAAGCTGGCCAACGTTACGAACCTGCCTTTCTTCGCTGTTTTCCGCAACGGCGAGCTGCTGGAAACGGTAGCAGCCAGCAAGGAAGAAGCTGTTGCGGCCCTGATTTCGCGCCTCAACTAAGTCTGCCGTCCATGAAAATGCCCGTTATTAAGCGCTTGGTAGAAACCCAAACGCTGGAGTCCCTGGTAGCCGCCGAAGAAGCCCTACTAGAAGAACAGGAACTAGCTTTTGAGGTAGAAGGGGAAGACGAAGGCGAGAAACTGACGCACGTGTTTGCCGCCATCTTCATCCTCAATCACATGCAGGACCACGGCTCCCAGTTCAAGGACGCCCTTCGCGAGTACACCAAGAAAGTGCGCGTCTCCATCAGCTAAGATGGCTGCCACGCGCCTCATGAAAAAGGCCGGCCCTATCAGGGGCCGGCCTTTTTCATTTTTGGCAAAACTAAGGGTCTAGTTTCCCCACATTTTGCCAAAGTGTACTGTCGTCAGGCGCATTCCCTCCTCGGTGCAAAGGCCTCGAACGTAGGGGAAGAAAATGTTCCGATAGACATCAGCGAGGCTGGTGTGCTCAGGCGGGAAGTAGGTTTCGTTCAGGACCAGACTGAATTGCGCCACAATGATTCGGGCAATGAACGACGCGTCGAGGGCGGCACGAAGCTGACCCTCCTGAATACCCTCCTGAATGAGGCGAGTAAGCAGCGGATAGGCGTAGTCGTGCATGTGTTCCTGCATGGCATCCCAAACCAGAGGAAGCTGCTCCCGCACAATATGGTATTCGTGGTGGGAATTGCGTAGCTCCTGCACACTGTGGTGCAGTAGGGCCAGCAGGCATTCTATAGGCGTCGCCAGATTTGAGAAAAGCTCCTGTTGCTCATGGCGTTGCCGGGCTAGGTTATGGCGCGTTACCTGCAGCATCAGTTCCGCTTTGGAGCCAAAAACGGTGCGAAAAGTAGCGGGTGTCATGTCCAGAGCTACTGCCAGCTGTTCTTCATGCAGGAGGCGTATTCCCGCGTCGCGGAAGAGCTGGTTTGCCCGTTCAAGTAGTTGATGGAGTAGTACTTGCTCCATAAGGTGGAAGTAGAGAGTTGATCGGAGGAATGGAATTTATTCAAGAACGATGATAGGTATAACAAATAGTATTCCAAGACACCAATATTTCTAGCGAATCAGGCTCAATCCAAAAAAGAAAAGGAGCTGCAGCATGAACACGAACGGTGCCAACGCATTACGCTTTTCAAAACTGGTGCGGTTGAAGAACACCTGTAGAATGAGCGACACAGCAAACCAACCCTTGAAGTTCTGCAATGGAATAACATCGAAGCGCCACTGCCAGAAGTCGTAGCGCACGGCTACGGGCTCCAGGCACGCATCTAGGCCTACCATAAGCAGGGTGGCTACCACGGCTCGCAGGAAATCCGGGATGGGCAGATAGCGGGCCAGCACTCCGGTCGTGTATACCAGCATCAGCCAGTTGACGCCTATCATCAGGGGCACGCCCAGCCACTTTGTGCCCAGCGTGGGGCCATACTGGTAGAACCCAAACAGCAGCCCGGTGCGAATACCGACAACTTCCACAAAGAAGCCTACGGCCATTGTTACAAGGCAGAACCACCAGAACGTCGGACTCCGCTCAGTCTGAAAGGCCAGCAGCAGGCCCACCGTCAGCAGCAGGTTCAGGGGCACAAACTGCAGGTAGAACGACGGGTCTTCGGAAAAGCCCAGACCCAGGAAGCCCGTGACGTGAAACAGCAGCAGAATACCCTGAGCCACGCGTAGCCGCCGGCGCTGGGCTACCGTCCGCTCAGCAGCGGCAGCTTCATGCGTTGGAGGTGCTTCAGTGGGAAGATGTTGGATGGATTCGGGCATTAGTAACCAATTAACAGTATGGAATGAGAATCAGATGCTTATAGGCTGCCGGGCAGGCGTATAGCCACCGCCAGCTCTCTACGTACACCTGTTTATTCATTCTCAATCAACTCAGACACGATACGGGCCGAAAGTAGGCAAAGCGGAATGCCGCCGCCCGGATGCACCGAGCCGCCGCAAAAGTACAGCCCTTCCAGCTTCCGCGAGAAGTTGGGGTGGCGCAGGAAAGCCGCCAGCAGATTGTTGCTGGAACTGCCATATAGTGCCCCTCCAAACGACGAGGTGCGCCTTTCAATTCCCGGCGGGTCCCAGACCTGCTCGGCCCGTATCAGTGGCGCAATATCGGTGCCCAGCGCCTGGCTCACGCGAGCCAACACAGCCGCGCGGGTGTGGGCCACCAGCGCCGGCCAGTTCTGGCCCTGGTCGTGGGGCACGTTCACCATCACAAACCAGTTTTCGTGGCCGGGCGGGGCATCAGCGGGCGTATGGCCGCTCGTGATATTGACGTACACCGTAGGGTCGTCGGCAACGGCTTTTTCCTGGAAAATAGCTTCAAACTCACGCTTATAATCGGCCGAGAAGAAGATGTTGTGCACGCCCAGCTCCGGGAAGCGCCGCGCAATGCCCCAGTAAAAAATAAGGGCCGACGACGAGCGGGGCTGGGCCAATGTGCTTTCCGGAGCTGGCTGGCTAGGCAGTAAGCGGCGGTAGGTGGGCACCACATCCATATTGCTGACTACCAGCCCAAAGTCATATACATCCTGCGGCGTCCGCACGCCCGTAACGTGGCCGCTGGCCGTCAGAATTTCCTCCACCGGCTCGTGGTAGCGGAACTGTACCCCCAGCTCTTCGGCCAACCGCACGAGGCTTTGGGCAATGGCATAGATGCCGCCTTCGGGGTAAAAAGCTCCCAGGCCGTGCTCCAGGTGCGGGATGAGGCTGAGCGTGGCGGGGGCTTGGTACGGGTCGGAGCCGTTGTAGGTGGCAAACCGGTCGAAGAGCTGCACGAGGCGCGCATCCTGCGGGAAAGCCGCCGCGTGGCGCTGGTGCATGGTGCTGAGCAGGCCAAGCTGCGGCAGCGCTGCCAGCGCCTTCAGCACCTCGGGGCTGAGGTAGGTGCCGGCTTTGTGCAGCGACTTGTGCAGAAACGTGCCCGCTGTGCCTTCGTAGGCCTGCCCACTGCGCCGCAGAAACTGCAGCACCTGCGCCGCTGGCACGTCCAGCTTCTGCTCCACTTCCCTTGCAAACTTTTCCTCATCGGCCCAGGCGGTAAGGCGGGTGCCGTCGGCGAAGAAGTACTGTGTGATGGGGTCGAGGCGCTGGTAGCGGAAATAGTCCTGCGGGTTGCGGCCGGCCAGCCGGAACAGCTCATCTACCAACTCCGGCAGCGTGAACAGCGAGGGGCCACCGTCGAAACGGTAGCCGCCCGGGAGCTCCAATTGGTGCATTTTGCCCCCGAAGCTCTCCTGCGCCTCAAACACCGTGACGTTGTGCCCGCGCACTGCCAGCCGCACCGCCGCCGCAATGCCGCCGATACCCGCCCCCACAATGGCCACAGGACGCGAAGCAGGAGAAATAAAGGTTTTCTTTCGAGCCACGGAGCAAGATAAAGGGTGCGCGCAAGCTACAACTCCAAAACCAGCCGTATGGCTTCAGCCTACAGGTGAAAAAGTAGTGGGGCCGGGCTATGAGCAGGAACGTCTATGGCATCAACCGTCAGGCCGTCAGAGGAATGCAGCTGAAATGCCTAAAAATTATTTTTGAATAGAACAGGCTGCCGCGGCTGGAAAAACAAGCCACTGGTTCGAGGTTTTCGCGAGGCCGGCCGGTCAGGGCCCCGCTACTGGATAAGTTGTGCCGGAAGGTGCAGATATTGGCTTCAACATCAGTAGATTTGAATGCTCTATTATGGCTGCAAAACACGTTTCTTATCTGTGGTTGGCCGTTTGGCTGGTGTTCTACGCCGCGGTACTGCCCTATGCCGTGCCCCTTTGCCTCGACTGGCTGAGCAGCCCTTCCGACTGGTGGCTACTCTGCGGGCTGCTGGGCTTTGTGGTGCTGGCGGCGGGCGTGGCTCTGTCGCTGTATCAGGCAGGCCGAGCTATCCTGCGCTATTTCCCGAATTCTAACTCTACTCCGCCTTCTCCTCCCAATGGCCGAATTTCAACTAAACCCTAGCCGCAACTGGCTGAAGCCGCTTGTATTCGTTGGGCTACTGCTACTGGCCCTGATAGCAGGCTGCAGTCTGATAAAAGTGGAGCGCATTGACGCCGGCAACGTGGGCATCAAGGTGAATCTGGCCGGTTCTGGTCGGGGCGTCGACGATATTACCTACACCACCGGCTGGGTGTTTTATAGCCCGCTGAGTACGGCCGTGTATGAGTTTCCGGTGTACACGCAACATAAAGAATACGAGGAGTTTGAGGTGCAGAGCAAAGACGGCTCCGGTTTTGGTGTGGCGCCCAGCCTCAACTACTTCATTCAGTCGGATAAGGTGGACGACATCTTCCGGCAGTACCGGCGTCCGCTGCCAGCCATTGAGGACGGCTTTCTGAAAACGGCCGTGTACGAGGCCTACCGCGTGGCTACCAACCGCTACACCGCCGACAGCCTCATCAGCAACCGGGGCAGCTACGAGGCGCAGGTGAAAGCCAACCTCATTGGGCAGCTGCAGGCAATGGGCTTTACCGTGCAGCAAATAACCACCAAGCTGGAGCCGCCGGCCAGCCTCAAAGCCGCCATCGATGCCAAGAACACGGCCGTGCAGACTGGCCTGCAAACCGAAAACCGCATCCGGCAGGCCGAGGCGCAGGCCCGCATCAACATTGCCGAAGCCGAGGGCCGGGCCAAAGCCATCCGCATTGCCGCCGACGCCCAGGCCTACGCCAACGAAAAGCAGCAACAATCACTCACGCCGCTGCTGGTGCAGATGCGCTGGATTGAGGCTTGGGAGAAAGGCGGCAGCAATGTACCCACTTATACTTCTGGTAGCGGAGGAAGCCAGTTCCTGATGCAAATGCCCACCCCGGGCGCTAAGTAGCCGCAAATAAACAGCTGTCATCCTGAGTGCAACGAAGGACCTTATCCCGCCGGAACGGACCGTTATTACGGTTGACGTTCCGACGGGATAAGGTCCTTCGTTGCACTCAGGATGACAGAAAACCAGTGTGGGCAGACTCTCCTACTCTACGGCCAACACCAGTCCTTTCAGATACTCCCCCTCTGGATGGAACAGGCTCACGGGGTGGTCGGCGGGCTGGGTGAGGCGGTGCAGGATGCGGGCGGGGCGGCCGGCTTCGATGGCGGCTGCCAGTACCGCGCCCTCAAACAGCTCGGCCGAAACTACCTGTGAGCAACTGAACGTGAACAGCAGACCGCCGGGCGCAATCTGCCGGATGCCGGCCGCATTGAGGCGCTTGTAGCCCATCAGGGCGTTGTGGCGGGCCGAGAGGTGCTTGGCAAAAGCCGGTGGGTCCAGCACAATCAGGTCGTATTGCTCTTGGCTGTTTTTCATGAAGCTGAACACGTCCTCAGCATAAGCGGCGTGCTTGCTTTCGAGGCCGGTGAGGGCGGCGTTGCGCTCCGTCAGTTCAATGGCCTTTTTGCTCGAATCGACGGAATGCACCAGCTCGGCGCCGGCCTGCAGGGCGTAGGAGCTGAAGCCGCCGGTGTAGCAGAAGGTGTTGAGCACGCGGCGACCAGGCGCGTAGCGGGCCAGCAGGCTGCGGTTGTCACGTTGGTCGATGAAGAAGCCGGTTTTCTGGCCCGTTTCCCAATCTACGGCGAAGGGATGGCCGTTTTCGTGCACCACATGCTCCTGTCCGCTGCCTTCTCCAAATAGATAGCCATTCTGGGCGCCGGGCGCGGCTTTGGCGGGCACGGTTTCGGCGCTCTTGTCGTAAATGGCACGCAGGTTTGGAATGACAGCCTGCAGCGCCTCTGCAATGAGTGGGCGGGCTTTATACATGCCCGCACTGTGCGCCTGCACCACGGCCGTATCACCGTACACATCAATGATAAGGCCGGGCAGGCCGTCGCCCTCGGCGTGGGTGAGGCGGTACACGTCAGTGCTGCCGGTGCCGGTCAGGCCCAGGCCCTGGCGCAGCTGGTAGGCATTGCGCAGGCGGTTTTCCCAGAACGTGGCATCGGGCAGCTGCGCATCGGGGCCGAAATCGAGCATGCGCACCGCAATGGAGCCGGGGGCGTAATGGCCTACGCCCAGCACCTCGCCGTTGGCGGCCTGAACCGTCACTACCTCGCCTTCCACTACTTCGCCCTGCATCCGGCCAATAGCCCCCGAAAACACCCACGGATGGCGGCGGCGCAGGGATTGGTCTTTTCCGGGTTTGAGCGTGATAGTAGCGGGCATGGCAGCAGAATTAGCAGATTGGACTACAAAGGTAGCCCCACCAGCGCAGGATTTGCGGGCGGGGCCAGATTTCATACCCAGATGATGTGCTTCTTACCCGAATGGGTCGAGGTAGGCAATAAGCACGGCCAGCGCTGCTAGGCCCGCCAGCACGGCCCACACGGGCCCGCCCCAGATCAGCAAGCCCAGCAGTGAAATGGGCAGCACCACCAGCCCCAGCACACCCAATACCGTCGTACCTAGTCCAACTTCCGCCGGCCGCTGCGGCGAAGATGCTTTGGTGGCTTCTTGCTGCTTGGTTGGCTTAGCCAGCAGCTGCTTTTGTTGCGCCCTGGCATGATTAACAAGTTGTGCTACTGCTTGCTGCGGTTTCCGCTTTCCTTCTTGCCTGTGAGGCTGCAAGGAAAGTGCGGAAATTTCCGCTGCCGAAACTGGAGCCGCCGCTATTGTCGAAGTCGCCGCAGAATCGGGGGTGAAGGCAGGCCGTTGGACGGCTGCTGTGGCTGCTGGCTGGAACTGGTAGGCCGAGCGGCTGCCACTGCAGCTGGCCACAACGCTCAGGATGAGCAAGGCATTCAGCAAACGGAAAACAGCCCGCAGGCTGTGAAACGGAGTAGGAATATGCA
Source organism: Hymenobacter sediminicola (assembly GCF_014250515.1). Lineage (NCBI taxonomy): Bacteria > Pseudomonadati > Bacteroidota > Cytophagia > Cytophagales > Hymenobacteraceae > Hymenobacter > Hymenobacter sediminicola. The sequence continues at coordinate 82,175 of NZ_CP060202.1, forward strand.
TGGGCAGGGCCGGATTCAGGGCAATATACGCGGGTTGGCTGGGGCATATACGGCTACTATGGTTTCAGCGCTGCCTCAGGGAGTGCCCGGCTCCGAAATACGTACGCCAGCGCCCGGCCGGCCGAAATAGCGCCGGTAGATGGGGCGTCGCCAGGCAAACTGCGCCCACATAGCTGGGTACAGCAGTGTGTCGAGCCACCGGAACGGGCTGCGGTACTCCAAGTCTTCCACAATGAATGTGCCGCCATCGGGGGCGGGCTGCAGCAGGTGGCGGTGCCGCCAGAAGCGCAACGGCTTTGGCAGCGTCTGGCCTTCATCCACAAAGAAATACGTGCCGTCGGGCTGGGTGCCGTGGTCGGTGATGAGCGAGGTCCAGAGTTGCCGGAGCGGCCCCGCGCCTAGCTCCAGATGCACCTCGTCGCCGCGGTGGCAGCCATCGAAACGAAGCAGATGAAACGGCGGAAACGGGGGTGCCAGATCTAGAAACAGCTCCCGGGTGAAGCCAGCCCACACCTGCGCAGGTGTAGCCGCCACATGGGTGCGAAGGAGAAAGTGCATAGTATAGGCAAACGCGCAACTGTCGGGTTTGTTCGGAAGCCAATTGCGCTTTCGGAGCAGATTATGCAGATTGAATGGTAGTCAGTTACGGCACCGGCCAAATGCCCTATTTCTCAGTGTTTCACATTCAAAAGCTCATATGGATCAAGTATGGGAAACCGACCAGTTGCCCGGGCGCTGGCTTCACCATGATGGCCGACGCTACCTCTACTGTAGCGGCACGGGCTACCTGGGTATAGCCCATAACCCGGATTTCGCGGCTCTGCTAGCCGAGGGGTTGGCTCGCTACGGCACTAACTATGGCAGTTCCCGCAACTCCAACCTGCGCCTGCGCATCTATGCCGAAGCAGAAGCCTATCTGACCCGCTGGACTGGTGCAGTGGCGGCCCTTACGGTGTCGTCGGGTTATTTAGCCGGGCAAATGGCGGTGAAGGCGCTGGCCCTTGCCGGCCGGTTTGAATATGCGCCCGGCACCCACCCCGCTGCGTGGCTCACCGACCTGCCCGGGCTGTCCTCCGCGCTGCGCTTTGATGATTGGGCTGAAATGCTACTTGAAAAGCTGCACGCTAGCCCTCCAGAGCCAGCCGTCATTGTCAGCAACTCACTGGATCCGCTCCGGGTGCAGCACTACGATTTCAGCTGGACCCGACATCTTCCTTCCGATAGGCCGCTCACGCTGCTCATCGACGACTCCCATGGGTTTGGGGTCACGGGGCCTAACGGAGCCGGCATATTCCCGCAGCTGCAGGTGCCCGATTCAGTGCGGGTAGTAGTGGTATCGTCGCTGGGGAAGGCATGCGGCATTCCGGGCGGGGTCGTGCTGTCATCAGATGCCGATTTTATCACTGGCCTGCAGCGTAGTGCGTATTTCGCTGCCAGCTCCCCCATTGTGCCCGCGTATCTGCACGCTTTTGTGCGGGCGGCTCCGGTTTATACCCAGGCCCGGCAGCAGCTGGCAGCTAACGTCCGGCAGTTTAGTGAAGCGGTGGCAGCCTTGGATCTGTTTCAGATGGCCGAAGACTTTCCGGTGTTCTATACGCCCAACAACGCGCTGTGCGGGTTCCTGCAAGCGCAAAATATCCTGATTTCCAGCTTTGCTTACCCCACTCCCACCGATGCACGCATCACCCGCATCGTGCTGAGTGCTCTGCATACGTCCCAGGATGTAGCGCAGGTAGCAGAAGCGGTAAGGGCTTTCGCTGACCACATGGCGTAGGCTTAGCCCTGTGGCATGAACCAGTGGATATAGCCGCAGTTGTCGCACTCGTAGCAGACGGCAGTTGCATCGAGCCACTCCAACTGCAGAAACGTGGAGGAACCCGTGTGCAGTTGTGCATCACGCCGCCAGAACCGGTTATGACGGCATATCACGCAATGCAGAATATTGCCTTTTATTTCTACGCCAACCGGCTTGGCCGCATCAAATAAGCCCATTGTGTATGCTATATAACACAGCCCGACTGCGGAGCATACTCTCCATAATCGGGCTGTCAGTATGTGTTCAAGAAGTAGCTGGTTATCAGCCCAGCAGTTCCTCTATGTCCTCCTTAGTCAGGCTCTTGATAATGGCTTCGTCAGTGGTAATCAAGTCCGTGACAAGCTGAATTTTCTTGTTTTGCAGGGCCAGGATTTTCTCTTCTACTGTGCTCTTGGTGATGAACTTGTAAGTAAATACCGTCTTCTGCTGCCCGATGCGGTGGGCCCGGTCAATGGCCTGCGCTTCCACGGCCGGGTTCCACCATGGGTCCAGAATGAACACATAGTCGGCGGCAGTAAGGTTGAGTCCCACGCCGCCCGCTTTCAGCGAAATCAGAAACACGCGCAGCTTCTCGTCCTCCTGGAAACGGTTCACCACTTTGTGCCGCTCCCGCGTATTGCCGTCGAGGTAAGCGTAGTCAATCTGCCGCTCATCAAGCGAAGCCCGCACAATATCTAGGTGTTTTACGAATTGGCTGAACACCAAGACCTTGTGGCCTTCGGAAACCACACTCTTAATCATCCGGATTACCTCACGCAGCTTGCCCGATTCGTGCTCATAGGTCTCATCGGCCATGCGTGGGTGGTTGGCAATCTGCCGCAACTTGGTCAGGCCCTGCAGCAGCATAAACTGAGTGCTGGCGGTGCCATGCTCCTCAATGTTGCGCAGAATCTTGTTGCGGTAGTAGCTCTTGGTTTCCTCGTAGGCGTGAGTCTGCTCCTCAGTCATGGGGCAGTAGCTGAGGTGCTCAATCTTGTCGGGCAACTCGCGGGCTACCTGGGCCTTGTGGCGGCGCAGAATGAAGGGCTTGATAAGAGCGTGCAGCTTACGGGTGCGTCCTTCATCCTTGCCTTTCTCAATTGGCTTAAGGAATTCCTTGCGGAAAAACGTCTGCGTGCCTAGCAAACCCGGATTAATAAACGACATCTGCGACCAGAGGTCCATCGTGCTGTTTTCGACGGGCGTGCCGGTCAGAATCAGGCGGTGGCGTGAGTGCAGCCCGCGCACGGCGTGCGAAGTGGTAGAGCCCGGATTCTTGATGGCCTGCGACTCGTCCAGAATCACGTAGTCGAACTTGTAGGTTTTCAGCAGTTCGGCATCCAGCCGCACAATGCCGTAGCTGGTCAGCACCACGTCGTAGTCGGCAAACTGCGCTACGTTTTTGTCGCGGTAGGTGCCGGTGTAGGTCAGGATGCGTAGGTCGGGTGTGAACTTCTGAGCCTCGCTCAACCAGTTGTATACCAGTGATGTAGGCATGGCCAGCAGGGAAGCTGCACCGCCAGCCTCGCCGCTTTCCTTGCGTTGCAGCAACAGCGCCAGTGTCTGAATCGTTTTGCCCAGGCCCATATCATCGGCCAAGCAACCGCCGAAGTGGTAGTCCTTCACGAAGTGCAGCCAGTTGTAGCCTGCCTTCTGATATGGCCTTAGCTCGCCCCGGAAGCCCACCGGCATTGGCTGGTCCTCTACCGACTCAAACCCGCGCAGCTTTTCCAGCTTGCGGCTAATAATGACGGTAGCCAGATTACCATTTTGCAGGTCTGATACCAGCGCCAAGTGGTGCTTGCGCAGGGTAAGGCTGTGCGCCTGCTCCTCGGCAAAGGCAAACAACTCTAAATACTGCGTAAACCACTCATCCGGGATAATGGCAATCTGCCCATTGGGCAGCCGGAACTCGTGGCGGCGCTGCAGAATATAGGGCCGCAGCTTGATGAACGGAATTTCGAACTCGCCAAAACGCACCGTCCCGCGTACGTCAAACCAGTCGGTGGCCTCTGTAATGCCCACTTCCACGCTCACCGACCCAATGAAGTAGTCTTTGCCGGACGTGCTGCCCTGGTGCACCGTAAAGCCCATGCGGGCCAGCTCGTCGGCGTGGTGGTGCAGCCAGCGGAAGGCAGTGGCTTTTTCCAGCACCGCCCGGCCGTTGCGCACTTCCAGTGCCCGGTCGGCCAGCTCCCGGATAATCTCCTGCTCCCGGTCGAGGTTGCGCACGAGGCGGTGGAAGATGTAGTTATCCTCTTTCTTCTCCAGCTTAACGCACACCCGCTTGTCGTAGCCATTATGGATGGTATGGTCGCCGTAGCGGAAGCTGAGGTCGAAGTGGATGTGGTCGGAAATGGCGGCTGATGCAACTGCAACACCGCCGGAGTCCGCAAGGGCCCGGCGGGTAGGGCGCACTTCCTCCACAACAGTGGCGGTAGGCGCGTCTGAGAAAGTGAGCTGTGGCCTAGCTACGTAGCGCTCCGAGCGAATATCGAAGCCGCGCGCATGCACATCAAACGACTCGACCAGCGGCGCGACAAAGCGCTGAAAATAGCTTTCCTCTACCTGCCGCGGAATAACAATAAACTTCTTGTTGAGGAAGGGCTTGATCTTCCTGCCATCTACATCATTGCGGAAGTGGTAGAGTACGTTGTTCAGGAGCAGCCAAGCTGGCTGTTCACATATAATAACGGCATTCTTATATTGGAAATCGAGTTTCTGGTTCTGATACTGAATCGTGGGGAAATAGTGCGTGCTGTCGTCGTTGCGGCGGAAGTGGAACAGAACTGAGGCCGGTTCCGGCGCTATTTCCATCTCACGCCAGGTCGGTTCGCCGTCTTTGCCCATAATGAAGACGTATTTGCCCTGCAGCCGCTCCAGAATCTGGCCCATTCGCTCTTGCACGTAGCGGCAGATAACATCCTGAAGGGCTTTGTCGCCTTTCTCCGGGTCGTAAATTTTCAGGAAGAAGTCGGCGGGAGTAGTTTTTTTCGGCCAGAATTCTTTAATGACGGCATCCTGCTGAATCTGGTCGGTGAGGGCTACTAACTCGAAGTCCGTCTCATCCAAGCCATCGGCAAACTCCGGGGCATTTTTGGCAGAAACAGTCTGGTGCTGTAAGGTAAGCTGGCCCTTGGGATTACGCTGAACTACGTAAGACTCAAATAAATATCCTAAATACTCGTGCTCAAGCAGCGAATAAACAATTTGAAAAGGTTGAGAAGTGGAAACCTTCATGAGGATAAAAATCGGCCAAAATGCAGTGTTGAAAGTAGTGACAAATGCTAAATACTATATTTTTTACCAAAAAGTAAAATTTATTCTATAAATAGTAACATTTATAAGACGAATCATATATTCCAGTATGCCTGAAGTTCCTTTCAGGTAGATGGAATACTCGACAGTGCGAAAGAATGTTACAGGTTTTCGCGGACGTCGAGCTTGGCGGCGTTCAGTGCGGGCCGTATCGAAACGGCAATGGTGATGACGATAATCGCCAGACCAGTAAGCACAATGTCCGCGAACTGCATCTTCACGGGGTAGGAGTCTACAACGCTCGTGGCCATGCCCATGCTCACGATGTGGAACGTCTGCTGGAGCCAGCAGATCGTGATACCCAAGGCCAAGCCTGTGACGGCACCTACCAGCGCTACAATGGCACCTTCTAGCAGGAAAATGCGGCGGATGTCGCGCGGGGTCGCGCCCATAGCCAGCAGAATAGCCACATCCTTACGCTTATCGATAACCAGCATCGACAGCGAAAAGAAGATGTTGAGCGAGGCAATAAGCAAAATGAAGGCGAAGGTGATAAACACGAACATCTTTTCCACCTTGATGGCCTTCAGCAGGCTCACATGCTGTTCATCGGAGTCCAGAACCTTGAATTTCGACCCCAGATGCTTTTTGATGACGGCCTTCACCTCCTGAATATCGTGCTGGTCCCCCACGTTCACCTCCAGAGCGGTGCGCCGGTCGCCGTAGTTGAGTAGCTCTTCGGCAAACTCAAGCGGCACGAAAATATAGCTGTCGTCGATGTGTTGCTCAATCAGAAAGACGCCGCCGGCCGTGATGGTTTTCTCGGTGAAGGCGGTTTCTGGGTTGAGTGAAAGCGTTTTCTTCCCCGTATTGCGCGGGTAGAGCAAATGGAGCGGCGCAAAGCGGTTGTTGAGGGCAATGCTAAGCTCGTGCTGCACGCCGGCCCCTAGCAGCGCATATGGCTCGCCACCGCGGCGCAGGCGGTGGTCACCTTCTACAATGGCCGAGTCGATGTTGCTCTGGGTGTAGTAGTTCTCCGAAACACCCTTCATTTTCACCACCATCTGGCGGTCGTGGTATTGCAGCAGGGCATTGTCCTCAATAACCTCGGTGAGCAGACCAACACCGCGGATTCGGCGAAGCTCTTCCAGCGTTTTTTCGTCCACCGGAAACGACTTGCCCTGCACGGCTGTCACCAGCAGATCGGGGTCCGATTTGCCGTAGAGCGTGCGTACCAGATCCTCCAGTCCGTTGAATACCGACAGCACAATAATCAGCGCCATCGTGCCCACCGCCACGCCAATCATGGAGATGTTGGAGATGATGCTGATGATGTTGCGCTTCTTCTTCGAGGAAAAGTAACGCCGGGCAATGAGCAACGGAACGTCCATGCGGGGCGTGCGAGGTGGAAAGGCTACGGGTGGATAGTTGGCTAAAGGTACTTAACTGGCGCGGTGTGCCGGTTCCACCATAAACACGGCGAGTACTTGCTCATAGTTGGATTGGCCGGTCATGAGCAGAGTAGGCAGTAAGAGCCCCAAGATACGCCACTCGCCGAAAAAGGTAACGCCAAACTACGCGTTACTTCCAGGCTTTCACGATGAGGCCGGTGCCAGAATCGTGCATCGTGCGGGCATCGAGCCAGTTGAGGAGCAGGCAGAACGGGAACGTAATGAGATAATAGAAGGGAAGCAGCACAAAAAACAGCTTCGACTGGCCCAACATTAGAATAGGATATTTCATGCTCAGGCGCCACGAAATCTGGCCCGACTCGCCGTAGCTGTAGCGGGCTTCAATCCGCTCGAAGCCGGCAGTGCGCAGCTTCTGCTGAATCTCATGGATGTTGTAGCCGTCGCGCACATGTTCCTCAATGAAAGAGGTTTCGCCGTCGGAGTGCACATCGGAGCCACCTTGGTCGGAGGGCGTGGAAATGAGCAGCATACCGCCGTCTTTGAGCGAGGCGTGTATATTACGGAACACTTCCACGTCTTCCAGAATATGCTCCATTACGTCTACCGACAGGGCTAGGTCGAAGGTGTTGGGCTCCTGATACAGTACCAGATCCTGCACGGCAAACTGTACGTTGGTGCGCCCAATCTCGCGAAAGAACTTGTTGGAATCGGCAATCTGCTCGTCTTTCACATCAACGGCCAGGATGTTCCACTTGGCACTCATCCCCGACAGCCAGTAAGTATACTGGCCATAGCCGGAGCCGGCATCCAGAATATTCAGGGCTTCACTGGTTCGGCCTTTGGCCCACTGCCGCAACTCGCGGTGCACATGCCAGGTGCGGAGCAACAGCAGATCGAGCAGATGATAGAACAGGCGGCGCAGCAGCGGCGTCCGGTTAAAAACTTCGCCCAGGGAGCGTTTAATGGGGTCGTAATGCAATTGGGGAATGCGTAAAGGCGTGAAACGGTGAACTGGCGGGCGGGAGATACAAGCAGTGGTTCATCTACTCGATGACGCATGGCTTTACCTGCTGGCTATTTCACTACTCGTCTTCGTCGGCGAAGAGCTTGGGGCGTTTGGGCGCGGTTTCGCCGGGCTGCTCGTCGGCTTCAGGCTCCGGGGCCGGAATGCTAAGCTGGCCGAATACCTGATCCATCTTAGCTGCGTAGGCCGCAGAATCATCAAGGAAGAAAACCAGGTCGGGCACGATGCGCAACTGCTGCCGGATGCGTTTGGCCAGCGCTTGGCGGACCACTTTCTGGTTGTCGCGCACCAAGGCCAAGGTAGCTTCGCCGCTGCCTTCTTTTACCAATAGCTGGCTCAGATATACACGCGCCACCCCCAGATCGGGCGAAACGCGCACGGTGCTGATGCCCGGCGCCAGGCCCGGAAACAGGTGCGGCAGGTCGCGCTGAAATACGGCGGCCAATTCCTGCTGCAGCAGGCTGGATACTTTTTGCTGTCGTTTACTTTCCATAGGAATTGGCAAAGATAAGCAGGTGATTACGTAATTGGGTGATAAGGGAAACCGGTGACGAAAGGATAGGGCTTGGCTAACCTGTAGTGGGGCTCGGCAAGCATAAAATCAGGCATTGAGGCAAGGCTGTACCTTTGCGTCTTCTCGTCTTCACTTGTTAGCTCCTCACTGGCTTGCTTCAATTTTTTAAAAGCCCTTTGCCCACGCGCCTAGTGGCACTGTTGCTGCTGGTTCTGGCCGTGCGGCTGCCGCTGCTGTGGTGGGGCATTCCGCTCACGGCCATTGAGCTGCGGGCGCTACTGGTAGGCGAGCGGCTGCACGAAGGGGCGCTGCCCTACCGCGACCTATATGAGGCCACCGCTCCGCTGGCAGCGGCACTTTTTGCCGGACTTGATCTAGTCGCGTCGCGGCCGTTGTGGCTCTACCGCATTATCTCGCTGGCGCTGCTCCTGACTCAGGCACTGCGCCTCAATTTTGTCCTCAACCGGGCTGATGTGCATCCGGAGCGCGGCTACTTGGCGGCTCTCACCTATCTGCTGCTGGCCAGCGTCACCACGGACCTGGATATTCTGTCGCCGTTGCTACTGGGGCACACGTTCATCATTCTGGGGCTGAGTGCGTTGCTGCCTACTTCCCGCGAAGGCTACGACAACCGTCGGCTGTTTCGGGCGGGGTTCCTGATTGGGGTGGCAGCGCTGTGCTATCTGCCGCTGGCGTTGTTTCTGCTGCTGGGGCTGTTTGCCGTTATCATCTTTGCGGCCAACTCGTTCCGAAGCTTTCTGCTACTGCTCTGTGGCTTTGGCTTCCCGTATGCAGTGGCCGCCACGTTCTTTCTCTACAACGATGCGCTGCCCGACTTCCGGCAGTTCCATTTGGTGCCCACTCTGAGCGGCTTGGTGCTGGGGGCCGACGGGCTGCCGCTGCCGCTGCAGTGGCAGCTGCTGGTGCTACCGGCCGCCGTGCTGGTGCTGGCACTGGCCCGCATGTTCACCACCTCGTTGGGGCTGGTATTTCAGGTGAAATTTCAGCAGATGATGCTGGTGTGGCTGCTGGTAGCGAGCCTGATGGCCTGGGCCGGTCGTGGTGTGGCGCCTGGCTCACTGGTGCTGGTGCTGCCGCCCATCACGTATTTCAGCTTGTATCTGTGGCAGAAAGCGCCGCGCGGCTGGGTGGTGGAGGTGTTGTTTGCGGCAGTGCTGACTAGCGTGGTAGGAATACGCTACCGCGAAATCCTGCATCTGGATACGGTGATGCGCTTCCCAGCCGAAAGCCGCTACGCCGTGCAGCCCAACCCGCAGTATGCCGCCATCAAAGGCCAGCGCCTGCTGGTGCTGGGCCCCGATATGCGCCCGTATATTGATAACCGTCCCGCGTCGCCGTATCTCGACTGGCGCCTGGCACAGGCCGACTTTGGGTATCTGAGCCAATACGCAGCGGTGTATCGCCTCTCGCGCAACCTCGCTCCTGATCCGCCCACTATCCTCATCGACCAGACCAACCGCTTAGACGAGTTGCAGTATAAAGTGCCCGCCATTTTTGGGCGCTACCAAGCTACAGCCACTCCACGGGTGTACCAATTGAAGTGATGAGGTGAACAGTAGGGATGGGCCACGTAGACTGGATTTTACCTGTCGCCTTTTACCATTCACCTCACCGCCTTAAATCAGCAATCAATCTTGTTGACACGGTTCTGATGACGGCCGCCTTCAAAGGCCGTGTTGAGGAACTGACTGACAATAGCGCGGGCATTTTCCTCGCTCACAAAGCGGGCCGGCACACAAATGATGTTGGCGTCGTTGTGCTGGCGGGCCAGTTCAGCCAGCTCCGGCTCCCAGGCAATGGCCGCGCGGATACCCCGGTGCTTATTGGCCGTGATGCACACGCCATTGGCCGAGCCACACACCAGAATGCCGCGCTCCAGCTCACCCGCCGTAATGGCCGTGGCCAGTGGATGCACAAAGTCCGGGTAGTCTACTGAGTCAGCGGAATAGGTGCCAAAGTCGCGGACTTCGTAGCCGTTGTCGCGGAGCCAGTTCAGTAGCATCTGCTTGTATTCGAAGCCGGCATGGTCGGAGCCGAGGGCAATGGTATTGTGGTCGGGCATGAGGAGGAGAAAGAGGGGTAGAAAGCAAATGGCCGGTAAAAATGCGCCTGGGTTTCAGATCAACATTTTCACCGGCCACTTTTCATTTGCAGGGAATATTTCGGTTACGCGACGCCGTTGTTCTCAGCCAGCCGCTCGTTGAGCTGTTTGGTGCGGTTGCGGCCCACTACAGCCGCTATACTGATGCTGACCTCGTAGAGCAGCACAATCGGAATCGTGACGATGATCTGAGAGGTGATTTCGGGCGGCGTAATGATGGCGGCAATAATGAGCACTACCACAATAGCGTGCTTGCGGTACAGCCGCATGATTTCCGGCGTAATCAGGCCGGCTTTAGCCAAAAAGAACACAATCATCGGCAACTCGAACACGAAGGCGCACGAAAGCGACATGGTGGTGAGCGTGCTGATGTAGCTCTGCAGGTCAATCTGGTTTTCGATGGTGGCATCGAGCTGATACGAAGCCAGGAAGTTGATGCTAAGCGGTGCGGCAATGTAGTAGCCGAACAGCAGCCCGATGATGAACAGCACCGACACGAAGAACACCGCTCCGCGCGAATTGGCCTGCTCGTGCGGGTACAAGCCCGGCTTCACGAAGCGCCAGATTTCCCAGAATGTATACGGAAATGCCAGCGCCAAGCCTACCACAAACGAGGTGCTGATGTGCATGGTCAGCTGCCCACTCATCTGGCGGTTTTGCAGATCAAACGACGGCTTGTCCATGTGCAGACCAGGCAGGCTGAGCCACTCGCCCACCTGATTGAAGAGGCGGTAGGTCCAGAAATCAGCGCGGGAAGGACCCAGAATCAGGTCGTGAAACAGGAAGTCCTTGGCCAGAAATGCCGCCGTGGTAAAGACCACAATAGCAATGGCCGCGCGGATGATGTGCCAGCGCAACGCCTCCAGATGGTCGATGAAGGACATTTCCTGGGGTTCGCCCAGCACAGGATGTTCGTTGTTCAAAGCAATGAGTGAATGAAAGAATGAGCGGATGAGAGAATGGTACTGGAGAATAGGGATGCAAGACGAACGAAAACCAGCCCTTGTGGGATGTTGTCCGCCCGCTTTTCATTCACTCCGCTGCCCATTCGCCACTCACTCATCTAGTAAGAAAAGAGCGGGAACTGTTGCATCCATTCGTTCACCTGGCCGCGTACGCGCAGCAGGTACGTGTCATCGTCGTGGTGCATGAGCACGTCGTCGATGAGGTCGACAATACGGGCCATGTCGGTTTCCCGGAGGCCACGGGTCGTGACGGCCGCCGAGCCAATGCGCATGCCGCTGGTCACGAATGGCGACTTGTCATCGAAGGGCACCATGTTCTTGTTGATGGTGATATCGGCCTTGACGAGTGTATTTTCCGCCAGCTTGCCGGTGAGGCCCTTCGAGCGAAGGTCGATGAGCATGAGGTGGTTGTCGGTACCGCCCGAGATAATCTGGTAGCCCCGGTCGGTGAAGCCTTTGGCCAGTGCCTGGGCATTTTTAATTACCTGGTGGGTATAGTTGGTGTAGGAGTCGCTGAGACATTCGCCGAAAGCCACGGCCTTCGCCCCAATAACGTGCTCTAGCGGGCCACCTTGCGTGCCGGGAAACACACCCGAGTCCAGCAGCGCCGACATCATGCGCAGCTCACCTTTCGGAGTTTTGAGGCCGAAGGGATTTTCGAAGTCCTTGCCCAGCATAATCAGGCCGCCACGCGGGCCGCGCAGCGTCTTGTGCGTCGTCGTCGTGACGATGTGGCAATGGTCGAACGGGTTGTTGAGCAGGCCTTTGGCGATGAGGCCGCTGGGGTGCGAAATGTCAGCTAGCAGCAGTGCGCCTACTTCGTCGGCGGCTTCGCGCAGGGCTTTGTAGTCCCAGTCGCGGGAGTAGGCCGAGGCTCCGCAGATGATGAGCTTGGGCTGCTCACGGCGAGCAGTTTCCTTTACTTTCTGCCAGTCGATGAGGCCGGTTTCAGGCTCCACACCATAGAAGCTGGGCTTATACAGCTTACCCGAAAAGTTGACGGGAGAGCCGTGGGTGAGGTGGCCACCGTGCGAGAGGTCGAAGCCGAGGATTTTGTCGCCGGGGTTGAGGACGGCCAGCATCACGGCGGCGTTGGCCTGGGCGCCGGAGTGCGGCTGCACGTTCACCCACTCTACCCCGAAGAGCTGTTTGGCGCGGTCGATGGCCAACTGCTCAATCTGGTCGACTATTTCGCAGCCGCCGTAGTAGCGCTTGCCGGGCAAGCCTTCGGCGTACTTGTTGGTGAGGATGGAACCCTGGGCCCGCATCACCTGCTCCGAAACGTAGTTTTCGGAGGCAATGAGCTCAATGCCGTGGGTTTGGCGCTCTTTCTCGCGCTGAATTAGGTCGAAAATGGCGGTGTCTTGCACGAGGGCGGGGGCTTGCGTTTCCATACCTTCAAAGGTACGCTACCGGCCGGAACTGCCAAGTACAGAGAGTGAGGAGGCTGAACCATAATGAAAGGCGGCTGACAGACGCGGGAAGCCGGCTGGCGGGCAGAGGGTCGAACAACAGCAAGCCGGAGAAGAATATTTTTTCAGGAGCATGTGGAATTAGTAGCGGACCAGCATCAACCGGATATACCACTACCTAACCGACCTGCCTAATGAAAAACCACCTTCTTCCGCTGCTGGCCCTGGCTGGTAGCCTTGCCCTCAGTCCTGGCGCCGCAGCCCAACGCAAAACGACAGAGCCCATTCGCCCCGCAGCCCCTGCCGATACCATGAGCGTGTACGGCCGCGTGACGGATGCCCGTACTGGTCAGGGCCTACCCGGCGTAACGGTGCTCGTGAAGGGCACGAGCACCGGCGTGTCAACCAACCACGACGGAACCTATTCGCTGGCGCTGCCCGGCCAGCACCGCACACTGGTGTTCATATCTATTGGGTATGTGCAGGTAGAAAAAACGGTGCCCGCCACACGGCAGCTGGACGTGGCTCTGAGGGCCGATAACCGGCAACTGAGCGAAGTAGTAGTGACGGCTCGCGGGGTTTCAAAAGCCAAACGCACCCGCAACCAGCAAGCTGTGGCAGATGCCTATGGGCTGGCCGCCCCGTCCGGCACAGCCGTTGGGCAGCCCTACTACTCGGCGCCGCCGGTGGTGCCGGGCGAAGGCGAATCGTATGCTACCATTCAGGAAAACGGCTTCCATTCGGCCCAAAAAGACCCGCTAAGCACCTTCAGCATTGATGTGGATGCGGCCAGCTATAGCAATGTGCGGCGCTTTTTGCAGCAGGGCCAGCTACCCCCGCGCGACGCGGTGCGGGTGGAGGAGATGATCAACTATTTTCAGTACGACTTTCCGCAGCCCACCGGTGCCGACCCGTTTTCGGTGACGACGGAGCTGGCCAGCTGCCCCTGGAACCCGGCGCACCAATTGGTGCAGGTGGCGCTACAGGGCAAAAAAATAGAAACCGACAAGCTGCCACCCGCCAACCTCGTGTTTCTGGTGGATGTGTCGGGCTCAATGGTTGGCGCCGACCGGTTGGGGCTGGTGCAGGCGGGGTTGCGGTTGCTGGTGAAGGAATTGCGGCCCCAGGACCGGGTGGCGCTGGTGGTGTATGCCGGAGCCGCCGGGCTGGTGCTGCCGCCCACGCCGGGCAGCAAACGAGGCGAGATTCTGCGGGCCATTGACAACCTGCAAGCCGGCGGCTCCACGGCCGGTGGGGCAGGCCTGCGCCTAGCTTACCAAGTAGCGCGCGACAATTTTCAGAAGGATGGCAACAACCGCGTGGTGCTGGCCACCGACGGCGACTTCAATGTGGGCGAGCAGAGCGACGACGCTATGGAGCGCCTGATTGTGCAGGAGCGGGAGTCAGGCGTGTTTCTGACGGTGCTGGGCGTGGGCCAAGGCAATTATCAAGACAAGAAAATGGAGCTGCTGGCCGACAAAGGCAACGGCAACTACGCCTACCTCGACAACTTGGATGAAGCGCGGCGGGTGCTGGTGCGGCAGTTTGGCGGTACGCTGTTCACGCTGGCCAAAGACGTGAAGCTGCAAGTGGAGTTTAACCCGGCCCGTGTGCGCGAATACCGCCTCATTGGCTACGAAAACCGCGCCCTGGCCGCCGAGGACTTCAACAATGACCGCAAAGATGCCGGCGAACTGGGCGCGGGCCACACCGTGACGGCTCTCTACGAGGTGGTGCCCGTAGGAGCGCCGGCCGCCGTGGACAAACTGAAGTATCAGGCCAGTTCTGCAGAGAAGCCTGCCCCTGCTTCGGCAGATTTGCTGACCGTGAAAATGCGCTATAAGGAGCCACAGGGTAGCAAAAGCCAGCTGTTGGAGCGCACGTTGCGTGGGCCGGCAGTACCCGTGGAACGGGCTTCAGAAAACCTGCGTTTTGCGGCTAGCGTGGCCCAGTTCGGGATGCTCCTGCGCGAGTCGGACTACCGTGGCGAGGCTACTTTCGCGGCCACCGCCAAGCTGGCCGAAGCGGCGCGGGGCACTGATACGGAAGGGTATCGGGCGGAGTTTGTGCGGCTGGTGAAAGCAGCAGAAGGCCTGCGGCCCGGTGCGGAAAGCTACGGAGCACGCTAACTAGAAAGCAGTGGAATTGGGTCAGGTCGGGGGCTTCACTCACCCTCCCGGCGAAGGCACCGGCTGGTTGCAGCCGGTCGGTGCCGGAATGTTTCGTCGGGCCCGGCCTGGCCTTTGGGGAAGAAGAATGTATCAGCGTGTTGTATCCAACCGTTTTCCGGATAGGTTGTGGAGAGGAAGCCGGAAAACGCAAACGGCCCCGCTGATTAGCAGCGGGGCCGTTTTTATTAATCTGCTAAAAGGCAGCAGCTAGTTAAAACGAGTAGTTCACCGATGCTTTAATGACGCGGTTGTAGGCATCGAAGCGGTTGTTCTTATCGAGCGACGACAGGCCGTAGTCGTAGCCGGCGCTCAGGCCAAAGCCGCTAGTAGACTGGTAGCCCAGGCCACCCGTTACGCTGAAATCGACGGGGCGGAACTGGTCTTTGATGTCGAAGTCTTGCTGATACGCATCGAAGCCGAGCAAACCAGCTTCCACGCGGGCCTTGCCGCTTACCAGAAACGAGGCCTGCGGACCGGCAAACAGATAGAACCCAGGTACTATATCAACTTTCGCTAGCACCGGCACATCAACATATGACATGCGCGAAGTGGCTGTCACGCGGGCATTCAGGAAATCAAACTGCTCGAAAGGCAGTGAGCCGGTAAGCTTAGTGCCTTTCTCCGAATACAGCACACCGGGCTCAATGGAGAAGCCGGGTGCCAGGGGCAGCGTGGCGTAGAGGCCGGCATGGAAACCGGTTTTCATGGATTTCGTGACGGCGCCGTTGGTGTAGCCCGCTAGATCCATCACGCTCTGTACGGCGTCACCGGACCAGTCCGACACGTTTACGCCGGCCCGGATGCCGAGTTGAGGGCCGCCGGTGCTTCTAGCCGCCGACTTATAGGAGGTGACTGGGCGGGCCTGGGCTTTGCCGGTATAGGCCGGAACGCGGTGGGTCTGGACCTGCGCTTGGGCAGCAGTGCCGAAAACTGAAAGCAATAGAGTAGCCGCAGCCAGACGGCCGAAAATTCGTTTCGTATTCATGACGGGGTGTGTTGGAGGTTGGGAGCGGCCGGCCGGGGTGCGCAATTCCGGCGGCGGGCTTGTAAGAGGAGTATTTACAAAACCGTGCCAGTTTTCCGGCGCACTAGGTGCCGAGCAGTCCGTTTCTGTTACCGCTTCACTTTTTACTGCCCAAGCGGGTTACATCGGCTGGCCTTGTTGCATAAAGACACACAGGCGGCGCCGCTTGTCTATTCTCTTCACCTGAGGCCGGGCTTATATAGCTGGCCGCGCTGATTCTGCTGGTCTCGCTGTTTCCGTCGCGAAGGAAACCGAAAGGCAGAGCTGCCCCCACGCAAGGTCGCGAGTTGCGGCGGGGCAGAATGTGCAGCGCATGTATTCGGGTGAGGCATTTTCATCCTCCAAGCCAACTTCCTGATGAAACTGAACCGCTTGCTGCCCCTTTGCGGGCTGCTGGCTGGCGCATGGCTATTGCCCGCCTGCCACCAATACTCTACCGAAAACATGGCCGTAACGGAGCAGGTGGAAAACGCCGCCGAACTAGTTGCCACGCCCGATGCCGCCGCTAAAGCCCCCGATACTATTGCGCCGGAAAGCCGCGAAAACTACGCTGTCATCCACGAAAACCCGTTTCTGGACGCCCGCCGCAATCCGCTCAGCACCTTCGCTATTGATGTGGATAAAGCTTCTTACGCCAATGTGCGTCGCTTCCTGACCCAGGACCGCCAACTGCCTCCGCCCGACGCCGTGCGGCTGGAAGAGCTGGTGAATTACTTCCCGTATTCCTACCCGCAGCCTACCACTGGCCCGGCCTCCTTGAATGCCGAAGTAGCTGCCTGCCCCTGGAACCCGGCGCACCAGTTGGTACTGGTAGGCGTGCAGGGCAAGCAGGTTTCAATGGAAAATCTGCCGCCCGCCAACTTGGTATTTCTGCTGGATGTGTCGGGCTCGATGGAAGACCCCGATAAGCTGCCGCTACTGAAAGAATCGTTGCGGGAACTGGTGCAGAAGGCCTTGCGGCCGCAGGATTATGTGTCGATTGTGGTGTATGCCGGAGCGGCCGGGCTGGTATTGCCGCCCACTCCGGGAGCTGATTCAGAAACCATTCTGGACGCGCTTGACAAACTACAGGCCGGTGGCTCTACGGCGGGCGGACAAGGGCTGCGGCTGGCCTATCAGGTGGCGCGCCAGCACTTCCGGGCCGGTGGCAATAACCGTATTATCCTGGCTACTGATGGCGACTTCAATGTGGGCGAGCAGTCGGATGCCGATATGGAGCGGCTCGTAACGAAGGAGCGGGAGTCGGGGGTGTTTCTGTCGGTGCTGGGGTTTGGTAGCGGCAACCTTCAGGATAGCCGGATGGAGCTGCTGGCCGACAAAGGCAATGGAAACTATGCCTATATCGACAACTTAGGCGAAGCCCAACGGGTGTTGGTAAGCCAGTTCGGCGGTACGCTATTCACACTGGCCAAAGATGTAAAAGTGCAGGTCGAGTTCAACCCGGCCCGGGTGCGCGAGTACCGGCTGCTGGGCTATGAAAACCGCCTCTTGGCCGCCGAGGACTTCAACGATGACCGCAAAGATGCCGGCGAGCTAGGCGCGGGCCAGCAGGTAACGGCCCTCTACGAAGTAGTACCTGTGGGTGCGCCGGCCGCTACCACCGCCACCATCGACCCACTAAAATACCAGAAGCCAACCACGTCTGGCCCTGCCACCGCCAGTGCCGAGCTGCTCACCGTGAAGCTGCGCTATCAAGAGCCGCAGGGTAGCCCCAGCCGTCTGCTCACGCTACCCGTACGTGTCACTGGCTTCGATGAGACTATTGCGCAAGCATCGGATAATCTGCGTTTTGCGGCGTCAGTGGCGCAGTTTGGCTTGCTGCTGCGCCACTCCAGGCACGGCGGCTCCGCTACCTGGGAAAGCACGGCAGCACTGGCACGAAGCGTTACTGGCCCGGATGCTGATGGCTCTCGTGCCGAGTTCCGGGAACTGGTGCAGCGGGCAACCGAGTTGAGCAGCGAGGTGGCGGTAGAACGGTAAACCACTGACCCGGTGGCACGTGTTCTTTTCCTAAACCGGGTAAGTGGGCCGCGCCTTTTTCTGTTCAAATAATTTGGAAGTACGGCCGTTGGTTTCCACCTTGCCGACGTCAAGCACCTCATTCTCATGCTTCAGCCCACGGCCCATTTCTTTTTTAGCTACTATTTCTACTACGCCCTCGCGTAGTCGGGTAGTCGCCGTGTAGCTTTTTCAACCGAAAATCTTCAGCGCCTCCCGACACCGAGAGGCGCTTTTTTTACGCCCGCTTTTTCGCATGATTTCCCAGCAGCAATACTTTTTTACCTACAGCTATTTCTTCTTCTATCCGAAGAAGCCGGCCCGCTGTTGCGTGTGATAACCACCACATTCCTCCCAACAAACTAAGGCCGCCGCTCCCCGGAGGCCTTTTTTATTGCCCATTTTTTCCAGTAGCACCATGCCACAGTCCGTTTCCATCCAGGGTTTCCAAGGCAGTTTCCACGAGGTAGCCGCCCGGCAGTATTTCGGGGCCGAACCCACGCTGCTACCCTGCGCCACCTTTGCAGCGGTAGTGGCCCATGTGGTGGCAGGCCGGGCCGAAGCCGGGCTAATGGCTGTGGAAAACTCGCTGGCTGGCAGTATTCTGCCCAACTATCTGCTGCTGGAACGCCAAGCGGTGCGCGTCACCGGTGAAGTGTATCTGCCTATCCATCAGCACCTGCTGGCATTGCCCGGTACCACACTGGCCGAGGTACAGGCCGTGCATTCGCATCCGATGGCGTTGCGCCAGTGCGGCGAGTTCCTGGACCGCCACCCACACTGGAAGCTGGTAGAAACCGACGACACCGGCCACAGTGCCCAACTCCTGGCCGAAAACCGCTCATCTGGCGTGGCAGTGGTAGCAGGTGCCCAGGCTGCCGAGCAATTTGGACTGCAGATTCTGGTCCCTGCCATTCACGACGACCCGCACAATTACACCCGCTTTCTGGTGCTGGAACCCGCCGAAACGGCCCTCACCCACCCGCACGCTGATAAGGCATCCCTCTATTTCTGCGCCCCGCACGCGCCGGGCAGTCTGGCCGCAGTGCTGGCACGGGTGGCCGCATACGGCCTGAATCTGAGCAAGCTGCAGTCGTGCCCCCGGCCCGGGCAGCCGTGGCACTACGGCTTTCATGCCGATGTGGAATTTGAAGAAATGCCACAGCTGCTGGCGCTTCTCAAAGCACTGGCTCCGGTCACGGAAGAATTGCGTGTGCTGGGGGCCTACCGCCGCGGGCAGTGGAACACTGTGCCTGCAGAATCCGCCGCTACCCTGACGCAAGAAATTGCATAACCTCATCCAGCCCAATCATGCACCTCTCACTAGCCAGCCGCCTCGCGCACACCGGCGAATACTATTTCTCCCGCAAGCTGCGCGAGTTGGCAGCCCTCAATGCGGCCGGCGCCAACATCATCAGCCTCGGTATTGGCAGCCCCGACCTGCCGCCACACCCCAGCGTGACGGCGGCCTTATCGGCTAGTACTGCCCAGCCCGGCGCCCACGGCTACCAGAGCTACCAGGGCACTCCTGTCCTGCGTGCCGCCATGGCTGCTTTCTACCAGCGGCACTACGGCGTGACGCTGGACCCGGCCACCGAAATACTGCCGCTGCTGGGCTCGAAAGAGGGGCTCATGCACATTGGAATGACATATCTGGAAGCCGGCGACGCCGTGCTCATCCCAAATCCGGGCTACCCCACTTACCGCGCTGTAGCCGAAATCTGCGGGGCTGAGGTGCGCGAATATGACCTCACGGCTGTTTCCGGCTGGCTGCCCGACCTGGAGGCGCTGGCTGCCACCGACCTAACGCGGGTGAAGCTGATGCTGGTGAACTACCCGCACATGCCCACCGGAACGGCTGCCGACCGGCCCTTTCTCAGGCGCCTTGTCGCGTTTGCCAAAGCACATGATATCCTGCTGGTGCACGACAACCCGTACGGCTTCATCCTGAACGAAACACCCCCTGTCAGTCTGCTGGCGGTGCCCGGCGCCCGGGAGGTAGCCATCGAGCTGAACTCGCTGAGTAAGAGCCACAACATGGCGGGCTGGCGTGTAGGTATGCTGGCGGGCCGAGCCGATGTGCTGGCCGACGTGCTCCGCTTCAAGAGCAACATGGACTCCGGCATGTTTCTGCCGGTGCAGCAGGCGGCCGTAGCGGCCCTGGCCCTCGGCGACGACTGGTTCGAGGAATTGAATGCCACCTACCGCACCCGCCGCCAGCTGGTGCTACAGTTGCTGCATACTCTGGGCTGCAGCGTGGCTCCTGGCCAGACCGGCTTGTTTGTCTGGGCTGCTGTGCCGCCAGACTACGCCGATGGCTACGCACTAAGCGACGTGGTACTGGCTGAAGCGCGGGTTTTCATCACGCCAGGCGGGATCTTCGGCAGCAATGGGCTGAGCTACGTGCGTGCCAGCCTTTGCCAACCAGAAAGCGTGCTTCACGAAGCTCTGCAACGAGTAGAAGAGCTCAAAAAGAGCCGGCTCAGTGTACTGGCCGAAAAACTCCCATCAGTAAGTCCGGAACAACCGAAATCCCAACACTTAAACGCATGAACGTGACTATCATTGGTCTGGGCCTTATTGGCGGCTCGTTGGCGCTCAGTCTGCGGCAGCATGGCTTGGTGCAGCACCTTATCGGAGTGGAAAGCAACGCCAGACATGCCCGCCGTGCTTTGGAGTTGAGCTTGGTTGATGAAATCGAAACGGACTTAGCCACCGCTGTGCGCCGAGCTGACTTAGTGGTGGTAGCGGTGCCCGTGGATGCCATGGTAGCAGTGCTGCCGCTGGTGCTGGATGACGTGGCCGCGCATCAGATAGTAATAGACGTGGGCTCGACGAAGCAGGCCCTGCTGGCATCCGTAGCCGGGCATCCCAACCGGGGACGCTTCGTGGCTGCGCATCCCATGGCTGGTACTGAGCATTCGGGACCGGAAGCGGCGGTTTCGGGGCTATTCGAGGGCAAAACCGTGGTGCTCTGCGACACCGCCCACAGTGACCCAGACGCCGTGCTGCACGTGGAAAAGCTGTTTCAGGCGCTGCCCATGCGCCTCATTTACCTCGATGGGGCCGAGCACGACCTGCACACTGCTTACATTTCACACATTTCGCATATCACCTCGTTTGCCTTGGCTCTCACAGTCTTAGAGAAGGAAAAAGAGGAGCAGCGCATCTTCGATCTGGCCAGCGGCGGTTTCGAATCGACGGTACGGCTGGCCAAAAGCGCGCCGGCTACTTGGGTGCCCATCTTCCGCCAAAACCGCCTCAATGTACTAGACGTGCTGGACGAGCATTTGCACCAGTTGCAGCACCGGCGTGAGCTGCTGGCCCAGGAAGATTACACGGCCCTATCGGAACAGATTCAGCAGGCCAACCACATCCGCAAAATTCTCCCATAAGCTAGAGTGGAAGCAGAATGAAACCTCCTGCTAAGCGTAGCCGCGGCATGACGTTACACTGCATTACCCTCTCCATCAACGCACACTTCTTTTTTCCATGAAATCTACCCTGTTCAACCGCCAGCCCGACGATAAGCCCTACCTCATTTCCGGCCCGTGCTCAGCCGAAACCGAGGAGCAGGTGCTCGATACCTGCCAACCCTTGGCTGCTACCGGCAAGGTGCAGGCCCTGCGCGCCGGCATCTGGAAGCCCCGCACCAAACCCGGCGGCTTCGAAGGGGTGGGTACTAAAGGCTTGCCGTGGCTGAAAAAAGCTGGGGAACTGACAGGCCTACCCACGGCTGTGGAAGTAGCCACGGCTAAGCACGTGGAAGATTGCCTGGCCTTCGGGATTGATATTCTGTGGGTAGGGGCGCGCACGACCGGCAACCCATTTTCGGTGCAGGAAATAGCCAACGCGCTGCGTGGCGTGCCGGTGCCAGTACTAGTCAAAAACCCGATTCATCCCGAACTGGAGCTGTGGACCGGAGCCGTAGAGCGCCTGCAGAAAGCGGGAGTGGCGCAGGTAGGCCTGGTACACCGGGGCTTTTCGAGCTACGGCAACACCGACTTCCGAAATGCGCCCATGTGGCACCTACCCATTGAAATGAAACGCCGCCACCCCGATATGCCGCTGCTCTGCGACCCCAGCCACATTTGTGGCCGCCGCGACACGCTGTTTGCCGTGGCCCAGCAGGCGCTCAACCTCGGTTTTGATGGCACGATGATAGAAAGTCACCAGAACCCCGATGCCGCCTGGAGCGACGCTAAGCAGCAAATCACGCCTGAAGTGCTTCACGACCTGATTGAGGCGCTGGTATGGCGCCACGAAACCACCGACCAGCGCGAGTTCCTGACGGCGCTGGCAGGTTTCCGAGAGCAAATCAATCAGCTCGATGCCGAAATCATGCAGCTGCTGGGACGCCGAATGGCCGTGGCTGAGAAAATCGGACGTTACAAAAAGGAAAACGACATTACCATTCTACAGACCAGCCGCTGGAACGAAGTGCTGGAACGCGCCCTGCGCCAGGGCTCCTCCGTAGGCCTCACCAGCGAGTTTGTAGCGCAATATCTGGCCGCCGTGCATCTGGAGTCCATCACGCGCCAGAACAAGGTGATGGAAGGATAAGCATAAAATCGAAAAGATGCGCGCGTAAAGCTGCTGGACAGTAGGCTTATAATGCCACAACCAAGCAGCGGCTGGCCGTAGCGTGCCCGGCCTGTACCCGCAGAAAGTAGAGGCCAGCGGGTAGCCCGGCTACAGAGAATTCGTGGCGTAAGCCAGTGGCTGGCATTGGCACGGACCCGGTGCGCACAGCACGGCCCAGGCCATCCGTGAGCATGAACGTGACATGGGCCGCACCAGGGAGTGCAGGCAGTATAATAGTAGCGGTGGTATGCGCCGGGTTGGGGAAGATGGCGAAAGCACTGCCGCTCAGTACAGCATCAGCGGAGGAAAGAGTGCCGTCAGTGAGAGAGGCTAGGAAGAGGCCGTAGCCTGTGCTGGGTTTGGTGAGAGCCAAGGTGCCGAAGGCAATAGAAGGGCTGTCGAAAACGCCGGCTACATAGAGGCGGGAGCCCTGAAGCACCACGGCAACCCCATTGTCCAGGCTCGATCCACCAGCCTGCTGAGTCCAGGCAAAGCTGCCCGAGTTGCCTGCGTCGGTGAGTTTGGTCAGAAACACATCAGACTGGCCTGCAGTAGTGAGCTGGGTGCTGCCAAAGCGGGCATCCGGGCTACTGTGGTAGCCTGTTACATACACATTGGAGCCGCGCACGGCTAGGGCGCTGCCCATGTCGCTGCCACTCCCGCCAGCCTGCTGGCCCCAGGCAAAGGAGCCCGCGCTGCCTGCATCCGTGAGCTTGGCCACAAACACATCCAGGCTACCGGCATTGGACAGGTTGCTGGTGCCAATAGCGAGGGTCGGGCTACCGAAATAACCGGTCAGATACACAGTGGAGCCCTCAACGGCTAGTGCGTTGACCACTTCGTAGCCTGTGCCGCCGGCCTGCTGGGCCCAGGTGAAGCTGGCTGCGCTGCCAGCATCCGTGAGCTTGGCCACGAACAAGTCGGCGTTGCCGGCATTGGGCAGGGTGGTAGTGCCAAAGCGGGTACTGGTTCCGGAGTATTGCCCTGCTATATAGATACTGTTTCCAGTCACTGCTATTGCCTTCACCAAGTCGACGCCGACGCTGCCGCCGGCCTGTTGGGCCCAGGTGAAGGAACTGGTGCTGCCTGCATCCGTGAGCTTGGTGACAAAAATGTTGGAGCCGGTGCTGCTGGCGTTGGTCAGGCTGAGCGCGCCCAGCGTAGTAGTGGTACCCCGGAAAGTGCCGGCCGCATACAGGGTAGAGCCCGTGGCCACTAGGCCCGCCAGATCCTCACTGCTTTGGCCACCAGCCCGTTGGGCCCATACAACGCTACTGGTAGTGCCCGCGTCCACGATTTTGGCAAAGAACAGGTCGGTATTGCCGAAGACGTCAGCATTGGTCAGGAAGTTCGTGCCAATGATAACCATTCGGCCGCTGAAAACGCCTCCAACATAGACGCTACTGCCGCTTACAGCCACCGACAAAGGATATTCGCCGCCTGCTGTTCCGCTTATCTGATGAGCCCACACAAAGCGGCTGGCACTGTTGCTCCATTTTGCCACAAATCCATCATTGCCGGTGCCAGTACTAGTGAACGTAGTGTTGCCGAATGTAGCCGTGTTGGCAAAATCTCCTACCACAATAACCTCGTCGTTGGCAGTGGCAGCAGTGGCTTTCACCGAAATGCTAGTGCCGGCCGTGCCCACCGCCGTCTGCCAGGCCGGAACCTGAGCCTGGGCCACTGGGATGGTAACAGTTAGCAGAAACAGCACCAATAAGGAACTGTAGATGAGCGTGGAAAGGTGTTTCATGGCCGTAAGACAAAGTGCAAAGCAGTGTGGGAAGGATATATAAATATACTTCCACGCGCCTTATGCAGCGAATAACCTAACTCGGGATTTTAGAAAGAAGAGCGGAAATGCTCTGGTGCTTCCAAATAGCTCAGGGTTTTGGCTGGGCCTCGGCTTTTGGGGCAGATGAGCTAATGCCCAGACGCCGCTCCAGTTCGGAGGCTACGAAGTTGGCGTCATATTTCAGCTCCGGAGTATCGGCGAGGCGGGCGGCCGTGCGGGCTTCTTCCAGAGCTTTGGTGAGCTTCTTCAGCTCAGTGTAGCTATATGCCAGCTGAAAGTGTGCCAAGGCGTAATCGGGGCGGAGCTTGATGGACCGCTGGAAAAGCGGGACGCTTTCCGCAATCCGGGCCTGACTCAGGCGGGCGTAGCCTAGCTTGTAGTAGGAGCTATAGTCGCCTAGGCCATGCTGGTGCGCAATAGTATAGTGGCGGGCCATCAGCGCATACAGCGTAGCCGGCGACTTGTCGGCTTCGGCACACTGGCATTGCTCCACTTGGTAGTAATAGTCGGCTAGGGCACGGTTGAGCTTGTAGTTGGCAGGATGCTGCTTCAGTAGATTTTTCAGCACCAGTTCCACCGCAAACGGGTAGCGAATAGCCGCCCGCGTGTACTTGGCCCGCAAGGAATCGAGCTGCTCTAAAGGCTTCAGGTCCACGAATCCGAACCCTTCCAGCTCGCGGCTGCGCAGGTGGTAGTTCAATGCCAGCTCGGTTTGCTTAAGAGCCACAGCCGGCCGGCGGTGTTTGGGGTCGAAGCCATTGAGGAGCTTCCAGGCCGACTCGTACTGGCGGTCCTGCAGCAGTTGAGTAGCCTTGCTGAGTATCTCCTTCTCAGTAGTAGCAGTCGTTTTCGGGACTTGGGCCTGGCTCGGAAAAGCGGCCAGCAACAGTAAAAAAAGCAAGTAGCAGTAGCGCATATCAGGTAGTATACGGGTGGCTGGCAGGTGGCAGTTGGCGGAAGCACGGCAATAATTGTGGCAGGCCGGCTGCTGGAATAGTGGTCATCTGTTAAGTTCCACCGTACTTGCTGTCTATGCTCTTCTACACCGTCATGAAGCCCCTCGTGCAGGTTGCCCTGCGCGTGTTCTTCCGTCGCCTCGAAATCCGCCACCGCGACCGGCTCCAGACGCCGGGGCCACTGCTGATGGTGAGCAACCACCCCAACACGCTCATGGACCCGCTGGTAGTGGCCGCGAACCGCCGCCAGTCTATTGCGTTCCTGGCCAAAAGCACGTTTTTTAAGAACCCGATTTCGGCAGCCGTGCTCCGCTCCGGCAACTCCATTCCTATCTATCGGCGCCAAGATGTAGAAACCGGCGCCGAAGCCGTAACGCCGGAGCAGCTGGCCGCCCAGAACGAGGCTACTTTCGGCAAGTGCTACGACTATCTGGGCAAGGGCGGCACGGTCATGATATTCCCGGAAGGCACCAGCGTGAGCGAGCGGCGCCTACGGCCACTCAAAACCGGGGCGGCCCGCATTGCGCTGGGCGCCGAAGCGCGCCACAATTTCAGGCTGGGGCTGCGCGTGTTGCCGGTCGGTATCAATTACTTCGATCCGCAACGGTTCCGGTCTGATGTGCTGGTGAATGTGGCCCCGCCGATTCGGGTGGCCGACTACGCCGCCGCTTACTACCAAGACCCTACCGCGGCCGCCGACCAGCTTACCGAAGACATCCGGCGGCACCTGGAGCAGCGCCTCGTCATCACGCGCGACGCCGCCGAGGATGAGCTGGTGCAGCAGCTAGAGCGTACGTTCACCGGCCACCTCATCGAGGATGACCCCCGTACGCTCTACGACAATTTTCAGCTCAGCCGCAACCTGTTGCAGGCCGTGGCTTACTTCGAGAAGCACGACCCCGAGCATTTGGGCGAAGTCCGGGAGAAGCTGGCCACTTACCTGAAGGATTTGAAGCGCCTGAAAATCAATGATGAAGCTCTGGAACGCACTGGCCGGGCCGACACGCGGACTGCGCGTGCCATCAAGGCCGGATTGAAGCTGGCGCTGGGCCTGCCGGTGTATCTGTATGGCGCGCTAAACAACTATCTGCCCTACAAACTGCCCTCGATGGTGGCCAAGCGCGCTACCAAAGAAGTAGAGTTTGTGGCGCCTATCATGCTGGTAGTGGGCATGCTCACGTTCAGCTTTGGCTACGCGGCCCAGATTGCGCTGGTACACCACTTCACCCAAGACTGGCGCTGGACGCTGCTCTATGGCCTGAGTCTGGCGCCTACCGGCTTCTATGCGCTGTACTACGCCAACAAGCTGGCCGGCCGGCTGCGGCGGTTGCGCGCCTTGCGGATGTTCCGGCGCCAGCGCCCCGTTATGGAGGACCTGCTGCGGCAACGGGCTACCATTCTGAAGCTGCTGAACGAAGCCCGCCAGGCCTATCTGCAGGCTGTGCAATAGGCTGGTGCCACCTCACTAAGCGGCCGTTACGTTGGTCTCATTTCTGCTTTCCAACTCTACCAGGCTATTTTAGAGCCGAACCCCAGGGTCATGATTTCGGTGAGGACTGGGGCGCGCTTATTGGTGGTGCGGCTTATAAAGTACAGGTCGTTGGTGCCTAGTTCGGCGTAAGCCGCCACGTGTGGTGGCGCCGGCCGCTCGGGCGTGCGAATACCCGCGTATGACACCCGCGGCGCGAGGTACATGCCCGTGCGGACTTTGGTAGAAAACCAGTAGTAGTTGTTGGGGTACTTGCCGGGCTGGTGGCTATCCTGTAGCGTTGCCCCACTGGTATAGTTTATATAGCCCCCAAAAGCAGGGCTGGCTCGCCAATGCTTGCCCAGCTTAGGATTGACGGGCAGGTAGGTGGTTTTGAATGTGAAGATGGTGAGGGGCTGACTACTAAAGCGGCGCGGCACATGGCCTACCAACACTTCGGGTTCTAGGCGCTGGCCGGCCAGGCGTACACCACCGCCTATGGCTACCATACCGGCCCCACCCCCAATCTGTAGGCTTAGAAAAAATGGAACGCCGCGCGTGGCAGGAAGTCTGGCCGGTGCTGCATCCTGAGCGGTAGCAATTCCTGAGTGCAACAGCAGCATACCCGCTAGGCTCCGGCAAACAGTGGAAAGCTGCATCATGAGTCAAATCAGCTGCGTGAGGGAATTGCCTGCCCGGATGCGGTTCTAAAACTCCATTTTCACCCCCAGGCCCAGCGTCAGCAAGTCTAACGGGCTCAGGGATTTATAGTTGGCGTTTGGCACAATGCTGAACAGGTACAAGTCGTTGGTGCCCAGCTCATAATACGCGGAAATGCGGCGGGAGCGTCCTTGCGGTGAAGGCTGGCGCAGGTAGCTAAGGCGGCCACCCAGTAGCGGCCCTACCCGCGTGTCCGTCGAAAACCAGTAGTAACCCTTGGTGTACTGCCCACGGTCCTCATCGTTGATGGTGCCATGCGTGTAGCTCACATACACGCCCACTGTGAGGGGGCGGAGCTGCAGTTTTTCGCCGAGCGGCACCGTGAAAGGGCTGTAGAGAAACTTGGCCGTGGCAATGGAAAGCGTAGAGCCAGCGTACTTTTTGGGCACGTAGCCTACCAGCACATCGGCTTCGGCCCGGTCGCGCCAGAAGTTGTAGCCCGCCCCCACCGACACCATGCCCATGCCGCCCGCCGTCTGCGCAATCAGGTGGCGCGGGCGGTACCAGGGCAGTGGGTCAAGTGTATCTGCCGGGCTTTCCTGAGCTAGGGCAGGTAGGGTACTTGCTACCAAAAGAATAGTAAGCGGAAGGCGCATTAGAACCGAACCTTTTTCAGCCGGAACTGCGGCTCATCGTTGGCATCATTCCACAGTGTCAGAATCACGTACTGATTTTCCTCGAAGGCGTAGGAATTGATATAGGTTACGCCGTCGTCGAAAGGCTCTCCAATGCTGAAATCGTGGCGGTGTCCGTTCAGTTCGAAGGCTAGCTTCGGCGCCTCGGCCAGCGTGCGGGTGTAGTCGGGCATGATATTCTGGTCGAAATCCAGGTCCTGCGGCGGCACATGCGACATGACCACCTGCCGCTTAGCACCCTGCAAGTCGCTCACCTGCTGCTGCACCCAGGGCATATCCGGAATACGGCCATTGAAGTTGTATTCGCGGCTGTTGGTATCCACCATGGTAAACTTGGTGTCGCCATAAACAAACGAGTAGTTCAGAGGCCCGAAAATGTGCTGGTAGGCGGCGCGGCCATTGCCCACATGGTCGTGGTTGCCGATGACAGTGAGGTAGGGAATGTTGAGCTTGCGCAGGCGCTTATCAACCCAGCGCATCTCGCGGGCCAGCCCAAAATCTGAGATGTCGCCGGCTACAACCATCAGCGACAGGCCCGGCTGCTGGTTCACACTCTCCACCAGCGACTCGGCTTGGTCGTAGAAGCGCTGGGAGTCGCCGGTAAATACAAACCTGAGCGTATCGCCGGCAGGCAACGGGTGCTCGGCAAGGCGGTCCAGGTTTTTCTGAGTCAGATTCGTCTGGCTTTCGGGGCCGCGAAAATCGTTGGGGCTGAATTCAAGCAGCTCACAGCCGCTGAACAGGAAAGCTGCCGCGGCCGCTACAGAGAGCCGGCGCAAAGGAAGCAAGGTAGAAGAAGGCATAGGGCAGAAACCACATTGGGTGGCACACGGGCCCGCCATACCCGGTAGGCCCACGGGTATATACTAGCCGAGGCAGCTGCTTGTTTTTCAAAAAGCCTGTTTCTACTCCTATACCGACCTTTTCAGCAGGAAACGTTTCCGTCAGGATGTGGCTGTTGATACGTTTGAGGCCAAAATCAATTCCGAAGGCATGTTGATTTTTTTTTGCGTTTCCGGTGAGATGTAGCTGGCGTTATACCGTAAATCGGCCCGGAGCAACTCATAAGGCTGCCTCCGGGCCGATTTATGTCAATGCTGTTGGTCCGTTTATTCGTCGAGATATTGATGGACAAATTTGATGGCCATCGACCCTTCGCCCACCGCCGACGCTACGCGGGCCATAGCACCGGCCCGACTGTCGCCGGCCGCGAAAACGCCTGGCACGCAGGTTTCGAGCAGAAACGGCTCCCGGCTATGCTTCCAGCTATCCGCATAGCGCGGATCCGTCACCAGGTCGCGGCCCGTCAGCACGAAGCCTTTGCCGTCGCACAGCACCACGTCGCAGACCCACTCGGTGCTGGGCTTGGCCCCGATGAACACGAACAGCGCCCGCGCCGGCTGCTCGGTTAGTTGCCCGTGGCTTTTCAGCACCACTTTTTCCAGATGGTCCTGCCCGCATACTTCGGCTATTTCCGTGAAAGGCAGAATTTCGATGTTGGGCGTATTGCCAATCTGCTCAATCAGATACGCCGACATGGAGGCCGCCAACGAAGCTCCCCGAATGACGATGAACACCTTGCGGGCATAGGTGGCCAGATACATAGCCGCCTGCCCCGCCGAGTTGCCGCCTCCTACTATATACACGTCCTGCTCTTCGCAGGAGCGGGCTTCCGTGCGTGCCGCGCCGTAGTACACGCCCGCCCCGCTCAGCCGGTCGATGCCGGGTACTTCCAGTGTGCGGTAGCTCACGCCGGTGGTTAACACCACGGCTCGGGTACTCACTTTGCTGCCATCCGTAAGGGTCAGCACCTTGTAACCGTCCTGCACACATAGCTCCGTTACGGCCTGGGGCGCCAGAAACTCGGCTCCAAGACGCACGGCCTGCGTCCAGGCGCGGTGGGCTAGCTCCGAGCCACTCAGGCCCGTCGGGAAACCCAGGTAGTTTTCGATACGGGAACTGGTGCCGGCCTGCCCGCCGGGCGTCTGACGCTCGATAATGAGGGTTTTCAGCCCTTCTGATGCTCCGTATACTGCCGCCGCCAACCCAGAAGGGCCAGCCCCAATCACCACCACATCATATAGTTCCTGCGAGGCCTGCACATTCAGCCCGATGCGGGCGGCAATGTCGGTGGGAGAGGGGCGCGGCAGCGCGGTGCCATCTTCCAGCACCACCACCGGCAGGTCAGCCGCTGTCAGGCTCTTCGCGGCCAGCAGCGCCTGCGCCTCCGGGCTCGTCTCGAAGTCCATCCATTGATACGCCACCATGTAGCCGGCCAGAAAGTCCTTCAGGTCATGGGACAGCGGCGACCATTGAAACCCCAGCAGCCGCACCCCGCGGTACGGCGGGCGGTAGGCGCGCTGC
The DNA here is from genome assembly GCF_014250515.1 of Hymenobacter sediminicola. Classification (NCBI taxonomy): domain Bacteria; kingdom Pseudomonadati; phylum Bacteroidota; class Cytophagia; order Cytophagales; family Hymenobacteraceae; genus Hymenobacter; species Hymenobacter sediminicola. The sequence goes on from NZ_CP060202.1 coordinate 112,392, forward strand.
CAGGCATCCAGCAGATCGTGGAGCGTGGGATAGAGCAGCTGCTGCGGCGGGTCCCAAGGCTTCATGAGGTAGTGGTCGAGGCGGGCGTTGTTGATGGCCCGAATGGCGGCTTCCGTATCGGCATAGGCAGTGAGCAACACGCGCTTGGCATCGGGGAAGATGGTGCGGGCTTCGGCCAGCAGCTCTACGCCTTCCATACCGGGCATGCGCTGGTCGGCCAGCACTAGGGCCAGCGTTTCTTCGCGGGCCCGCAGCTCGTGCAACGTGGCCAGCGCTTCTTCGCCGGAGGCCGCCCGCAATACCCGGTAATCTTTGCGAAACTCCTGGCGCAGGTCCCGGTCAATGGCATTCAGTACTTGCGGGTCATCATCGACACACAGCAGAATCGGTTTTTTATCGGCAGCCATACTCGGGGAGTAAGGAATAAATGAATTGGTAGACTAAGCAGAGGCGGGCTTAGAAGAGGAAAAACCCGGTTACCGAACCTTACTGGTTCAGTTTCCGGCCGGTAGCCAGGCACAAAACTCTGTGTGGCCGGGGTCGGAACGTACTTCCAGCTTGCCATTGTGGGCTTCCAAGGTACGCAGGGCAATATCGAGGCCCAGGCCGCTGCCTTCGCCGGCGGGTTTGGTGGTGAAGAACGGTTCCAGCACCCGCGGCAGAATGTCGGCCGGAATGCCGGGGCCATTATCGATGACGGACACATGCACAAAATCCCCATCGAGCCGGGTGCGGAGCGTGATTTCACCGCCGGGTGGCAGTGCATCAATGGCGTTGTCGAGAAGGTTGGTCCAGACCTGATTGAGGCTGCTTACCTGCCCGCGTATCAGTGGCAGGTCGGGGGCATAGTCGCGGGTAAGCCGGATGTTTTTGGTGCGGAGCTGGTAGCTGAGCATGTTCACGGTGCTGTCGAGGCCGGTGTGCACGTTCAGCGGCGCATACTCGCCGCCCCGGTCCATGTGGCTGTAAGTCTTCACGTTGCCAACCAGCGTGCTGATGCGCCCACCTGCCTCCTGTACATCATGAATAAGGCGTAGGGTGGTGAGCTGGGCTTCCAGCCACGCCAGCGCGGCTGGCCGGGCCGGAGCCGGCAGTGGCGCGGCGGCCTGCTCCAGTTGGGCTACTGAAAGGCCAGCATTGAGCAATCCGTCGGCCAGACGATAGGAATCGGTGACCTGCTGCTCGTCCAGCCAGTCAATTAGCTCGTCTTCTTGGTCGGCACGAGCCAAGCCGGAAAGAGGCGCGCCAGTGGGTGGCGGGGTGTCGGCCAGCGCCATCAGGCCGTTGAGGTGTTCGGGTTCGGGGCAGTGCTGGAGCAGGTCGCAGAGTAAGTCAGGGGCCGTATTTACGCGTTGAGCCAGGGCCTCGGCGGCGCGCACAATGGCGGCGGCAGGGTTGTTGAGCTCGTGGGCAAGTCCGGCCGAAAGCTTACCCAGCGCCCGCAGCTTGTCGTCGCGCTCCTGGCTGCGGGCTTCCAAGCGGGCCCGGTCGCTCATCAGGCCTACCAGCCGCTGCACCAGCTCCGGGCTGACTTGTTCCAGTTCCGGAAACAGGTTGCGGTGCAGCAGAAACACCACCGTGTCGCCGATGGCTATGCCTTGAGCTTTTAGCGTTTGTAGGCGAGAGTAAGGCAGCACACCACTGATATGGCCCGCTTCCACCCGGAAAGCCGGCTCACGCTGCCCATTGCGAATGGCAAAAAACTGCAGCCCTCCTGCCAGCACAACCATCATGTACTCGGCGGCTGAACCGGCCTCCACTATTACCTCATTCGGGGCAAAATCGTGCCGTTCGCCGTGGGCCAGTAGCCAGTCAATCACCTCTGCAGGTAAGTCGGCGAAGGTGGGCACAATGGCCAGGTCAGTGTACGTGAGGGTAGTAGGCATGGCGGTACAAATCAGGACACAGCTAAAGTAACATACAACCTGGGCAATCTAACTGGTACGAAGGGCTCTGGCCGGGCCGTAAGCTTACGGACTCTATAAGTGGGCAAAAAAGAAAGCGCCCCGATAGAGGCGCTTTCTAGTAAGACGAGCAGGTTAGAAAATTACTTTACCACTTTCAGCTGCTGGCTGCCCGCTGGCGTGAGCAGGCGGAGCGTATACACGCCGGCCGGCAGTGCGCCGGTAGCCAGCTTGTGCTGCTGTGGCACACCGGTACGGAGCGTCAGTACCTCGCGGCTTACCTGGCGGCCCAGCGCATCAAGCAGAACCAAGGTGGCTGTGCCGCTGCTCGTAGGAGCCAACTGCACGTGCAGCTCCTGGCTGAATGGTACCGGGTAGGCACCCACGAGGCCCAGGTTGGCATTGCGAGCAGCGGCCGTACCCGTCACGACGGCTGTGCGCAGGCGCACATTGGTCAGATACACGTTGTTGCCGTAGTCGTTGATGTTGGCGAAGCGCACCAGAATCCGGGAAGGGCCGCCGGCCGCCAGCATGCTGGAGAGGTCCACGGTTTCCTGGCGCCAGTCGGCCGGGCTATTGGGGGCCCACTGCGAAGTCTGGAAACCGGTAACGGTAGCCAGCGCCGTGCCGCGCTTCAGGTAGCCTGTAGGCTGGAATGTAGCGCCGCAGTCGGTGCTCACATCCACCCGGATACCGTCGAAGTACGTGGCGCTATAAGCGGCGTAGGCTACCCAGAAGTTGAGTTGCAGACTGTTGGTGCCGGTTGGGCGGCCGCTCAGGTCCAAGGGGGGCGTGACGAGGTAATCCTCAGCGCCGCGCACGTTGTCGGAGTAGTCTTCCACCATGGGCACAGGGCGCAACAGCGTGTCCGGGCCCATAACGCCCTGGGCGCTCAGCTGCCAAGTGAAGTTGGAGCTAGGGTTCTGTACCTCCCAGCCGGCGGGCGGGAACGTGCTGGTGGTGAAGTTCTGAGCCAACGGCAGCGCCTGTCCGTTCGTGACGGTAATCAGGGCGCTTTGCGTGAGCGTAGTGGGGCCGTAGCTGTTGCTGGCCAGCAGCGTCACGCTATATGTGCCGGGCGTGCTGAACTGTACCTGCGGGTTTTGCGAGGCGGCAGTAGTGCCCCCCACGAACGTTACGCCTGTGCTGGGCGTGATGCTCCAGGTCCAGGTAGTCGGCTGCGACTGGCTTCGGTCGGTGAGGGTGATGGGTACGCCGGGGCACACCAGCGTGCGGCTGGCCTGGAAGGCAATGAGTGGTGGGCCGGGGCAATTGTTGAGCAGGGCTGGCTGGTTTAGGGCCCGCGTACGGCGGCCACGCAGCCCATCCGACGCCCGAATAGGCTGGATGCTGTACCACTGCTCGGCACCGGCACCCACGCCGGTCAGCACCACAGAAGTGCGCGTCACGGTCGTCACAGAATCCATGTATTCGGCGCCCAGCTTATATACCACATAGGCTGAGGCTGTTGTAAGAGTGTCCCACTGCAGCTTCACGGTGTTGGCGCACACGTAGCCCAGGCGCAGGTTGCCGGGCAGCGGCGAAATAGTAAGCGGTACCACTGATTGGCTGCTGGCACTGCCGCGGGTCACGCGCACTTTCACGCGGCCTGAGGCCACACCAGCTGGCACGGTCCAGTCGAAATGACGGGCGGTGGCGGCCACAGCGGCCGAAATTGGCAGCCAAGTAGCTCCGTTATCGGTGGTGTAGTCCAGCGCAAAAGTGCCAGTGCCTGCGGGAGCATCCCAGCGTAGTACTTCGGCTTCGCCGGGCACAAATCCTTCTCCACCCAGCGGGTAGGTCAGCTCCACGCCATCCTCGATGTAGCTGTATACCAGATAGTACGTCTGCGGACCTTGCGGTACGGACGCGCCGCGCACGGTTACGGTATAGGTGCCGGCCGGAGTTTCATCCAGCGTCACCTGCTCCACGTTGTTGATGGAGTCGCGGGCCCGGATGGCGTTGGAATTAAGCTGGGCCGCAGTGGGTCGGTGGTCGAGTACCCAAGGCAGGTAGCTGGTGCCATTGGGCGCGGCCACCTGCATGTTCAGGTCATTTACAAGGTTGGAAGTGGAATTGACAGCCGCCTCATAATCATGCCAGTACACCATCACCCGGAACTGCTTTTTGCCGGCAGGTACCGCAATAGTGTGGGTTTTGGTCTGGCCCGTAGTTAGTGAGTCTTTCAGGTAGGTGCGTTGCTCCAGCACGCGCACGGCGCGCAGCGCATTCACGCGGCCGTAGCCAAAGCGGAAGTCGGGGCCGGGGTTGCCGAGGTCTTCGGCGGTGTTCATCAGGGCTGCTTTCAGCAAAGCCGTGGGAGCTTCCTGCTGGCTGTTGAGCGAACGGTAGGCCTGCACCAACTGGGCCGTAACGCCCGCCACGCCGGGGCAGGCCATGCTGGTGCCCGTAAATACGGCATAAGTATTCGGGTCGACGGTAGAGGTGACGCTGGTGCCCACGGCGCATACGTCGGGCTTGATGCGGCCGTCTTTGGCCGGCCCACGGCTGCTGCTGCCGGCCAGGGCATCAGTATACAGCACGTTGCCCACGGTCATGACGTTCTTGCCCATCTTGTGGCCGCCCGTGATGTTGCCCCAGCCCGCGCCTGCGCCGTAGCCGAAGTCAGACGTACCCGAGTTTCCCGACGAAAACACGTGCAGCAGATAGGGCCGCTGACGTGTCTGCTGGTCCATGGTGCGCGTGAAGCTGGTGTAGCCTGCGTTGTTGCCGTCGCCGTAGCTGGAGTTGGTCACGCGCATGCGGCGCGTGCTGGCGTAGGCTGTGGGCGTGTTGTTGAGGTTGCCGGGGTAGGAGTAGTACAGGTTGAAGGCTGCCGTAGCATTGCCCCGCACCCGTGGGTCCATGTTGCCGGCCCCCATAATAATGCCGGCCACATGGTCGCCGTGGTTGCCTTGGCTGGCCCCGGCAGCACTCTGGTCGAAGCGGCCTTGGTAGTCGATGTGCGGCCCGATGCGGCCGTCGTCGCCGTGGCCTACAGTCACGCCGCGCCCGTCGTAGTGGCGGCCGGCGCCGTAGTCAGTGCTGATGGCGTTGGCGCGGTGGTCGGTGCGGCCCCGGAAGTTTTCGGGCTCAGCGGGTGGCGTAGCAGGCTCCACGGCACTCACCCAGGGCAGCGCCGCAATGCGGGCAATATCGGCTGCGCGGCACAGCACCCGCAGCTGCTGGTCGAACATAGGCTTGCCGGCTTCCTGCCACTCCCTCTGGCGCAGGGCCTGGGCCGCTTGGCTGGGCGTGATGGTGGCATAATACTGCACGTTCACCTCCACTAAGCTGCCCCGCCGCATGTGGTCCGGAATAACGTTGCGGGCTAGGTCGCCGGCCAGCTTCCAAGTGGGCGCTACGGGTTGCACACTCCGTAGCCCGAGCCCTGCCAGCCGTTGGTGGCTGAGCGTAGCGGGCAGCGAAGCCGTCCAGGCGTTGCGGGGCAGGTAGTCGAAAAGGCGCACGCCAGCGGCCGCCAAGGCAGCTTTTTGGGCAGCGGTAGGCAACTGCTCAAACTGCAACACCCGAAACACCTGGCCCTGCCACGCGTCAGAAGGAGCGGTGGCAGGCTGCTGCAGCCATTCGGCGCCGTTGGGAACTGGGGTTACCGGGCCCGAGGCCAGCTGCAGGGCGTAGCGGCCGGCAGGCTGGGCAGGCTGGGCCGAAGCCAGCAGCGGAGCCAGTCCCAGCAGGGCCGCCAGCCCCAGGGAGTGAAGGTGTTTCATGCAGAAAGCAGGAGTAGAGGTTGGGTTCAGATGAAGATAGAATGAAGCGTGGCAGGAAGATACACAAGCGCGGGCAGGTTTGGTGCGAGCCCGGAAAATTGTGGGAGCCAGGCGGAAATGTGGCTATAGTCTGTAGTCGAAGCGGCCCTTCGTAACTTTGAGCGGCTCGCAGCCGGGCTTGGTGAGCGTAAACTCGAAGGTGCCGGAAATGATGTGGGCGCTCAGGTCGAAGCGGGTGACGGTCAACTGGCCCTCCGTCACGGTGCCGGGCTCCTGGGTGGCTAAGTAACAATCTTCACTGCGGCTATCATGGAAGCTGGCCTGCCCGTGCGGCATGCCCAGCGGGTAGCGGCCCGTGCGCGCGACACTATCGATATAGAGCTTCATGCTCTGGAAATTGCGCCCATCGGTTTCGAAGCGTCGCGCCCGTATGTACACCAGCCCCTGGTCATAGTCTATTCCGTCACTGCCCGAGCCGGTGGTGCCGAAAGGCAGCCAGGCCTGCCCGTTGACGAGGCAGCCGAAGGTGCCGGCTCCGGTCTGGGTGGCGGGCGGTAGTTTGTCTTCCGGGTCGTCTTTCTTGCAGGCGCTAACCCCTAGCAGGAAGGATAGCAGCAGTAGCAAATACACGGGGTGGCGCATAAGGAGGGAATCAAAGAGTAGAGACAGGAAAGCAAAAAGCCCATGCCACAGCCGGGCCAAGGGAGGCCGGATAGTGTAGCAAGGGCAATAGGCGGTGGTGCGGGAACGAGGCGGAAGTTGAGGGTAAGGTAATGATTTAGTGAGAACTAGTAGAAAATGCATTCCAGGAATTGCCTCGAAAACACCAGCGTACGGCCCAACAAAAAAGCGCCTCCATGCAGGAGGCGCTTTCTCATAGCTTGTAATAGTGATAATTACTCGCGCACCAGCTTCACAACCTGTTGCTGGCTACCCTGCTGCACACTCAGCAAGTAGAGGCCAGCGGGCAGCTCGGCGGCGCGGGAAAGGGGCTGCTCATTCCAGCCGGCCTGTACGGCTCGCGTTTCCTGCCACAGCACCCGGCCTGTGGCCTCATGCACCTTCAGCGTTACAAAGCCGGCCTCCAGCGCCTGCACGCGCAGCGTGAGCTTGCCAGCGTGGTGCGGGTTGGGGAAGGCTTCGGCCAGCAGCTTCGGAGTAGCGCCGAGCACCTGCACCGTCCGGACGGGCGAGAGGGTTTCGGTGCCATCCTGGTCTACTTGGCGGAGGCGGTAGTACACCGGGCTGGCCTGGTAGCGGGCTAGGTTAAGGTCCAGCAGACGGTAGTCGTGGCGCTGGGCGGTGGTGCCGTGGCCTTGCACCTGCCCGATGCGGCGGAAGGTGCTACCGTCGGCGCTGGCCTCCACCTCAAACCGGTCGTTGTTTTTCTCCGAGGCCGTAGCCCAGCGCAGCAGGCCATCTTCGCCCTGGCGCTCTGCCGTGAACTCAATAAGCTCCACTGGCAGCGGGTTGGCGGCGTTGCTCACCGTAAGCACGCCCAGCACGGCCGTGCTAAACGAGAAGGTGCGGTTAGTAGCCGTAGTGGCAGCTGCGGCCTGTGCGCCGGCTTTGGCCCAGGTGGTAGCGCTGGTAGCCCGCCACGCCTGCGCCTGGGCAAAGCTGCTCAGGTTGTGGTCGTTTTCGGGAAGCCAGCTTAGCGCCACGGCTACTGCGGAGTTAGGGTTGTTGCTGCTCGTAATGCTCCAGATCCGGTCGATGCCTTGTAGGGCTGGCAGGGCGTTGTTCTGGCCGTAGCTCACGTTGGGCAGCAGCAGTCCGGCCGTGCGTTTCACGGTTACGGTACCGATGTTGTTGCCGGGGTTGAGCGTGGCGCCGTTACCGAAGTCGGTCGTGCTGTTGACGCCGGTGCGCGTCACCTGCAGGTTGCCCTGCACATAGCGGCCGGGCGCTTCGCCGGTTACTGTAGCGGTGTTAGGCAGGCTGATGGTAGCGGCCACAGCAGTTCGGACCATACCGCTCGTGAGCGTGAGCTGCTGCGTGATGGCTAGGTCCGTAGGTACGCTGACCACGTTTTGGCCGACTACGCCCGTGTTAGCAATTTCCAGCTGCGTGAGGCTGGACCCGCCCGGGGTCAGGGTTTGGTTGTCGGTGCCAACCATTCGTACTAGTCCGGCCGAGGTAAGGGTGCCGGCGTTGGTCAGGTCGCCGCCTACCTGCGTGGTGCCGGCATTCGAGAACGTGCTACCCGCCTTGTTGTCGAGCGTGCCGGATACGTATAGCGTTGCGCCGGCCTGCACCGTCACAATGCTGCCGTTGTTGGTCAGGCTCTGGGCGGCCAGCGGGCCGGCGGCCAGGCTCAGAGCCAGAAATGGGTAGAGTGGCTTCATAGAAATAAGGCCTTAATTCCGGGAAGGAAAGATGCCTTCCAGCGCAATGCAGAAGTTGATAGCCAGATAAGGCGGCATATTGTTATGCGGCTGGTTGCCACCGGCTATGCCAACACTCTGAGGGGCCAGTGCCGCATTGGCCGTGCCAGCTGCGTACTGCGTGCCCCCTCGTCCGTCGTTTGCCAACAGGGTGCCATCAGGCGAAGCCGACGTGCCGGGAGCAGTAGTGGTGGTCAGGGGGTGGTTGTGCGCAGGCATCTGCGTGGCAAGCAGCGTCACGGCTTCCGCGCCAGCTGCCTCACCCAAGTTGCGTTGCGTGAGGCCCGGACCCGCGGAGAAGCCGGCGTGCATGGGAAACCGGCCGCGCAGATCCGGCAATGCAAAAGTCGTCTGGCCATTGCCGCCGTATGTCGTCCCCAGAAGAGAGAAGAGGGCGGTGTTTTGCGCAATGGACAAGATCTGACCATCACAGAAGGCATACCCTCTGGGTGGAAAGTTGCCGGCAAATATGATGATTTCACCAATAAATGGGTCTGCACCCTGCACCGAGGCTGTGCTACGGGTGCCAGCTGCGGCAGTACCCGCCAGTAGGCTGCCCCCAATGAGGGCGCCGAGGCGCTTGAGCCAGCCGCGGCGCTCGGGCTCGACTTGTGCAGGGATGCTGGACGCCGGTACGATGCCGGCAGGAGTAGCAATGAGTCTCATATAAGTAGAGAGAAAAGTCGGGAGTAGGAAAGATTAATTGACGCGGAACCAGCCGGAGGTGCTGCCATTCACGATATAGACGAACTGCGCCGCGAAATTGGGCAGCAGGTTGCCTGTGCCGCTGCTGCTGATCAGGCTTACGGCCTGCACATCGAGGTTGGTGACAACCAGCGTCTGGCCGTTGGTGCCAGTGCCCAGCGTAATGGTACCGTTGCTGACGTTGGTGTTGTCGGTCAGAATCACCACGCCCGTGGTAGGAGCCAGTGCCGAATTGCCGGTGCTAGGAACGGCAAAGGTGCTAGTTGTCTGGATGTTGGTGGCGGCGGTGCTGGCTGCCGGGGTCTGCCACGTGGCTAGGCCGGTAGCGTCGGAGGTTAGGACTTTGCCTGCACCGGGTGTGCCGCCCGTAATCTTTACCTGGCCGGCCACTTCCAGCTTTGCGCCGGGGGCTGTGGTGCCGATGCCAAAGTTGCCGTTGTTGAGGAAGCGGGCCCATTCCGTTACGACATTGGCCTGCGTGGCGCTACCAAAGCGGATGCCCGCATTGGCGCCGCCCAGGCCTTGCTGGTTCAGCAGCCAGGTTTCCCCGTCGGCGTTGGAGCGGTTCCACTGCAGAAACGCACCCTGCTTGCTGATGGGGTTGAATGTGGCGGCCGAAACACCTCCGTTCACTTCCAGCGCCTGCGCCGGGCTCGTAACGCCGATACCTACGTTGCCGTTGGGCAGCAGACGCATCACGTCGCGGTAGTTCTGGGTTGGGTCACCGTAGCTGCCCTGGCCACTGCTGCCTACGCGCAGGGCTAGTCCGTTTTCGGCCCCACCGGCATTCATAAAGGCCGTGCCTCCGTCGTGAGTGAAGTAGAGGTGGTCCCAGGCGGCCCCGTTGCGCATACCCAGCGAGCCAAGCGCGTCCAGCGTGAGGGCCGGCGTGGTGCCGATGCCCAGGCGGCCTTCCTGGCTCAGGGTCATGAAGGTGGTGTTACGGGCAGACGTAACATCGTAGCTCACCCACTGAAACTGCTTGCCGCCCAGCGCTGGCACCCCAAACGTGAGGGTGTTTGCCTCCATAAATACCCCCCAGCGGCCCAAACCGTTGTAGTTGCCGGAAGTGAACTTGTCCCAGCCGCGCGTGATGAGCGGGGCATCGGCTTGGTTCAGCACTACGCCCTTCGAAGAAGTGGCGAACAGCGTACCGTCGATGTCGATGCGCAGCTTTTCGGTGTTGTTGGTGCGCAGCACGAGGTCCTGCGCGTTAGTCGTGCCCAGAAAGTCGGTCGCCGGGTTGGTACCGGCGTTGCCGGCGCGCAGCCAGCTTTGGGCGCCTGTGCCCGAGCCAATGCCCAGTGGCAGCCACTGCCCACCCTGAAAATACCAGAAGCCTGGCTGCAGACCAGTGGTCTGGTACACAAGCATGCCTTGGCTGGTAGTGGTGAGGGCAGTGCGCTGGGCTTCCGTCATACGGGGCACCAGCAGGCCTTTATTGGCTGCAGTGCCTGCCGAAATATCCAGCGCTGCATTCGTATCGGGGGTGGTAGTGCCTACGCCCACAGCCCCGGTTTGAGCCTGTGCCGTGAAAGCCAGGCCGCTGAGGCCAAGCCCCAGCAACAGACGGTAAGAGTGTTTCATGTAGTAGAATGAAAGGAAGAGAAAGGAGCGAACAAATATACCTGGAATAGTATATACTTCACATTGATATTGGAATTTTACCATAAAATATCTTTGGCAACGACTAAGCTGGTATGCCGTGCTCCTGCCGTTCCCTAATGCCTCAGGTGGTGCAACCGCAACGGCCACAGTATCAGGGGCTACCAACTGAGCTCTTGCTCTCGCTGTGGCCTTGGTGAAAAGCCGCGTCGAACCGGTTAAAAACCCCGTTCTTGCCAAACTTTTTAGCAGCCAAAAGCATTAATTTCTTTTACCCCAACCTCTCAGAATGGCCAAGCTTAAAACCCTTTATTTCTGCCAAAACTGTGGTGCCCAGAGTGCCAAATGGATAGGGCGCTGCCCCAGCTGTGGCGAGTGGAATACCTACGTAGAGGAAGTTATCCAGAAAGAAGACAGCTCGGCAGCGGGCTCCTGGAAAGCCTCGACCACCGTAGGCAGCACCAAAGCCGCCAAGCCCCGGGTTATCAGCGAGATTCACTTTGAGGAAGAGTCGCGGTTTGATACCAACGACGGCGAACTGAACCGCGTGCTGGGCGGCGGGTTGGTGCCGGGTTCTTTGGTACTCATTGGCGGCGAGCCGGGTATCGGCAAAAGCACGCTCATGCTTCAGATTGCCATGAGCCTTACCCAGATGAAGGTGCTCTACATTTCGGGCGAAGAGAGCGAGCAGCAGATAAAGATGCGTGCCGAGCGGCTGGGAGAGCAACACCCCAACTGCTACATTCTTACTGAAACCAACACGCAGAATATTTTCAAGCAGATTGACGCGCTGCAGCCCAATGTGGTTATCGTTGATTCTATTCAGACGCTGCATTCGGGGTTGGTGGAGGCTGGAGCCGGCTCCGTTAGCCAAGTGCGCGAGTGCACCACCGAACTGCTCAAATACGCTAAGGAAACCAGCGTGCCAGTGCTGCTCATCGGCCACATCACCAAAGATGGCTCCATTGCCGGCCCCAAGATTCTGGAGCACATGGTAGATACAGTGTTGCAGTTCGAGGGCGACCGGCACCTGAGCTACCGGATTCTGCGCACCATCAAAAACCGTTTTGGTAGCACTTCCGAGCTGGGCATTTATGAGATGCAAGGCACCGGCCTGCGCCAAGTAAGCAACCCCTCAGAAATTCTGCTCAGCCAGCGCACCGAAAGCCTGAGCGGCATGGCCATTGGGGCCACGCTGGAAGGCAACCGGCCGCTGCTGGTAGAGGTGCAGGCCCTTGTAACGCCTGCCACCTATGGCACACCCCAGCGTAGCTCTACCGGCTTCGATACCAAACGGTTGCAGATGCTGCTTGCCGTACTGGAAAAGCGTAGCGGCCTGCGCCTGGGCCAGCACGACGTGTTTCTCAACATTGCCGGTGGCCTGCGCCTCGACGACCCTGCCCTGGACTTAGCCGTATGCGCCGCCGTAGTTAGCTCCCTGAACGATGTAGCTATTCGCGGGGAGGTATGCTTGGCCGCAGAAGTGGGCCTGAGCGGAGAAATCAGGGCTGTGAGCCGCCTCGACCAGCGCCTGAGTGAGGCCGAGAAGCTTGGCTTTGCTGAAATGTACATCTCGCAGTTCAACGCCCGCGGCCTCGATCTGGCCCGTTACGGCATCCGGGTACAGCCGGCGGGGAGGCTGGATGAAGTATTGGAGGGTTTGTTTGGATAATACCTGCAAAAGCTAGCCAGCGAGTGGCGAGTACGAAAAAAAGGGAGTAAATGGATTGGACTATCACAACCTAAAAGCCGTATCTTCGGTACAGGAATTGACTTTTACCGCGAATGATGTGACGAGGTATTTTTATCCTCTGGGCGTTTTTCGCAGCAGTTTCCAAAGTTATCTGCCTGAACTACTTGCTCCGATGTCGTACTCTATTCGTTTTCTTTCCGGGTGGTTGCTGGCCGTTGGCCTAACGGCCCTGTCCTCGGCGGCGCTGGCTCAGGGCACCGTAACGCTTACTGGCAAAGTAAGCGGCCGGACGAATGACACCGTAGCCGTATCGATACGCGAAAATCCGCTCGACCTTAAGGAGCAGATTACGTACGCCCGCCTCGACGACAAAGGCGAGTTCCGGATGGCGCTGAAGCTTGATGGCCCAGCCCGCGCCGACTTGGTATACGGAGAAGACGTAGCCGACCTGTTTCTGGAGCCCGGCGACGCCCTGGAAGTCCGTTTTCGGGGCAGCGACCTGCCCGGTTCGGTACGCTACAAAGGCCGGGGCGCAGAGGCCAATACCTACCTCTCGGACCTAGACGAGCAGTTCATCGAAAACGACGGATTCCAGGTGCTACCCGACAACATTATGCTGTATGAGGCGGGGTTCGTGTCGTTTCTGGAGTACCGCCGCAAAGAGGAGCAGAAGTTTCTGAAGAATGCCGTTGAGGATAACAAGTTCAGCGACGCTTTCCGCAAATACGCACAGGCCGAAATTGACTACAGCTACGCTAACGATAAGCTAACCTTTCAGGACCTGCGTGAACAAGTAGTAGCCACTGAGGGCCGCCTGAAAATGTCGCCTTCGTACTACGAGTTCCTGAATGATAAGAGCATCGTCAATAACGAGGCGGCGATGCAGAGCGAGATGTATCAAGAGTTTTTGCTCAACTACATCCACCACCTGGCCACGGCGGCCGGCAAGCAGCGCTCCGACCCCGACTTCTACCAGGTGTGCTACGATATGGCCAAGAACCAACTCAGCGGCGGTGTGCGGCCTATCATTATGGGCCGCGTAATGCAGGAGTCGTTCCGGTTTGGGCATGTGCGGCAGTCGGAGGCCATGCTGGCCGACTACAAAAACGTCGACAGTAAGAACCGCTATACTCCGGTACTGCGCCAGGATTTCGAAACGCACAAAGCATTTGCTATCGGTTCGATGGCGCCCGATTTTAAGCTGACCACTGCCAAGGGGGATACCATCAGCCTGCAAAACTTCCGGGGCAAGCTGGTATACATCAATTTCTGGCGCACTACCAGCGGCCTGAGCCTGCGCGACCTGCCTTACGCCGCTGATTTGGCCAAGAAGTTTGAGGACAAGAACATCGTATTCCTCAATATTGCTCTTGATGAAAATGAAGGCGCTTGGAAACAATTGGTGGTGAGCAAGCGGCTGCCTGGCGTGCATGTGCGCGCTATAGGTGGCATGCGGGCTCCGGTTGCCCGAGCGTATGCACTGGAGGATGTGCCGGCGTATTTTCTGCTAGCCGAGGATGGTACCTTTCTGAATACCAAGCCGAAGCGCCTGAGCAGCCGCGCCGCCGTCGATGAAATCAAGCAGTCTTTCGGCAAGGCCAGCACCTACACCAGCCTGCTTACTTCGGAAGCCACAGCCAAGTAACAGCAGTTGCTGCAACCAAAATAATGAAAGCGCCTCCCGGAACATCGGGGGGCGTTTTTGTTTGAAGGTGCGCGCTACCGCTGCCGCCGTACCTTTACCCCCGCATGGCTTCTCTCCTTACCGACTCGCTCAACTTCTTATCTAAAGCAACGCCGCGCCGCGTCTGGAATACGGCGCAGGTGGTGGGCGGCTACGCGCTAAGCAAGCTGACAGGCAACGCGCGGCACTGGGGCCTGCCGGTGGCTCTGAGCTTCGAGCCAACCACGAGCTGCAACCTGCGCTGCCCCGAGTGCCCGAGCGGCCTGCGCTCCTTCACGCGGCCTACCGGCATGCTCCCTGATGAGCTGTTCCGCAAGACGATAGACGAGGTAGCGTCGCGGCTGTGGTACCTGATTTTCTATTTCCAGGGCGAACCGTATCTGCACCCCAATTTCCTGGACTTGGTGAAATACGCGGCCGACAAGGGCATCTATACCGCTACCAGCACCAACGCCCACTACCTCAACGACAATAACGCCCGTCGTACCGTGGAAAGTGGCCTCGACCGGCTTATCATTTCCCTGGACGGCACTACGCAGGATGTGTACCAGCAGTACCGCGTAGGGGGCAAGCTGGACAAAGTGCTGGAAGGCACCCGCAACCTCATAAAATGGCGGCGTGAGCTGAAAAGCCAGACGCCGCGGGTGGTGTTCCAGTTTCTGGTAGTGCGGCCCAATGAGCACCAGATGGAGGAGGCGAAGCAGTTGGCCGCCGAGCTGGGCGTGGATGATGTGTGGTTCAAAACGGCCCAGATCTACGACTACCAGAATGGCTCACCCCTGATTCCCACCATCGACTACTACTCGCGCTACGAGAATAACCAAGATGGCACCTGGAGCATCAAAAACCGCCTGCTCAACCACTGCTGGAAGATGTGGCACAGCTGCGTCATCACCTGGGATGGGCTAGTGGTACCTTGTTGCTTTGACAAGGATGCTGAGTACCGTCTCGGTGACCTGAAAACCCAGACCTTCCGCCAGCTCTGGCACGGCACCAAATACCGCCAATTTCGGGCCTCGCTGCTCAAAGGTCGCGACCAGATAGACATGTGCCGCAACTGCACCGAGGGTACTAAGGTGTGGGGCTAAGGGCAGAATCGATAAGGGCATAAGAAGAACGAGCCGTTCTGTTTCCTTAGCGGGAAGCGGAACGGCTCGTTCTTCTTATAGAAAGTTGATTGCCTCTATTTGTGGCCTTTGTCGAGGTTTTTGCCGAGGTCCTCTACAGTTCTCAGGAACTCATCCACATCAGAATCGGCGTAGGTACCGAAGGCCGTGGAAATGGTGCCTTTCACCCCGTCGTTGGTTTGGATGGCGTACAGGATGGACATATCGTCGGGGTTGCTTTCGCCCTCAAAACGGTAGAAGTCCACGATAGTCACCTCGTTGGGGGAGTAGCCCTTGCTCCGGTCGTTGCCGATGGTGTGCAGGCGGCCATCCATCACGCGAAAATCCTCGGTGAAGCCATCCTTGTTGAGCTTGTGCTCCACGTTAACGAGCGAGCGTTCTTCTTCTTTGTCTTGCATGGTTGTGTGGTATTCGGGGAGGGAAATAGCGCAGTAGTAATGGGGGAATAGCAACGCCCCCATACCGGCTATACGAGGCCGATACGGGGGCGGGTTGTCTTAATTTCAGGAAGCTGAAACCGGGCTATTTCGCCTCGGAGCGGGCCGCAGCCAGCTCAATGGTACGCTGCAACCGGTCTACATCGATAGTGGAGCAGGCGCCGCCGCAGCCTTTGGCGCAGCCCGCCTGGGTTTTGTCGAAGAAAGCTCGCCAGAAAAGCCGGCCAACGTAGAATGCCGCACCCACAAAGAGCAGCACAATGATGGAAGTTTGTAACCACATAACAGCCACAAAACTACGCAGGCAAAGGAAAAGTTTGGTGTTTACCAAAACAACAAGGCCCACTGGTAGTACCAGTGGGCCTTGTTGCTGGGAGCGGCGCCGTTTTAGTTCAGCACAGCCGTCTGCGCTTTCAGGACCTGGCGCGCAACGGCCAGGTTCGTGTCGCGCGAGTTCACCGCCAGATAGATGAACTTGTCACCGGCGGGGGAAAGCTTGATAACGTGCAGCTGGTCGGTCAGCGTGAGCAGGATGTCCTGCACCGTCTGGTTGAGCTTCAGAGCCTGTATAGCTTTCAACTTTTGCTTTACCACTTCGGTATTGTAGGCAGCAGCCGTATCAATATCGAAGTCGGCAATGTTAGTGTGAGAAGCCAGGGCCATGCCCGTTTCGGTTTCTACTACTGCAACGGCCAGCAACGTAGGCAGTTCTTCCAGGATTTCTTTAACGGCTTGTTTGGGGGTTGACATCGGAGTGATGATAGTAAAAAAGGTGAGTTATTGAAGCTGTGCGGTTTGGCGACGTAGTATTTCCGATGCCATACCCAAATTGGTGTCAGCGAAACGAACGGCGAGAAAGCAGTACCAGCCGCGGGTTGGCAGTGGGCGGATCAGATGCAGCTGGTCTTCCAGGAGCAGGGTCATCTCAGTGAGCGGCCCACCCGGAATTTGCCGGGCAGCCAGCGCGGAGTCTGTCTGGCGTAGCAGCTTGGCATACCGCAGACTGATCTGGTTTGGATTCAGCGCCGACGCTGTGGTGTAGGAAGCAAGCACACGGCCTGAAGATACTTCCACCAGGCAGGCCAGCAGCATTTCCGGCAACTCGGTGAGCAGCTGCTCAAGGACCGTCCGGGCCGCCTGGCCCGCTTCGTCTTTAGTCCCAACTGTTATTTTGCGGAGGCTGATTCTGCTTAAGAAAGGGAATTGCATGGAAAAAGCGTAGGAGGAAGGCGGCAGCCTACCATGGCTAGCCTACTAAAACTGCCACCAACGGCGCTTTTTGGCAGCTGCTTCTCGTGGGAGCAGAGTCACATTGTGCGTGCCGCGGCCTTTCATTTGTACTTCTTCCTCGCTGTAGCCAGCATAGCCGTACTGCAGCAAAGGAGCTTGGTTGGCTGCCACGGGCAATACATAGTTGCCAGAAGCATCGGTGGTTACACCACGGCCGCTGCTTTTGTCCAGCACGGTTGCTCCGATAAGTGGCTTACCGTTTTCGTCCAGAATGCGGCCCCGCACGGAAGTCATGCGCAAGGCAGCGGCTTCGGCGCTAGCAGCTTCAACCAACTCAGTCGGAGTTTCAGTTGGCAGGTTTTCGGAAGGAGCAGTAGGCAGGTTGGCACCGGCAAATACTGCGCCACCCACCAGCACGCTGCCCGCCACCAGCGACGCCGCCCGACGGCGGAAGCGCTGCGGCTCGGTGCGGATAAGGTCGAACTGGCGCTGTACCCAGCCAATGGGCTTTACGGCATGGCCGGCCTGGTTCAACTCGAAGTAACGGCGCAGCGTGGCATCACCGTACTGGCTGTTCGCCTTCAGGTAGTTGTCTACCGCTTCGGTGTTTTTGCTGGAAAGGTCTCCACGGAGGTAAGCATCCCGGTACGTCGGCAGCAGTTCGCCAGTAACCGGATGAAAGGGTGTAGCACTTAGTTTCATGAAGCTGACAGGTGTAATTAGTTAAAAAGAGCGCTCGGTGTGAGCCGCAAAGTTACAGGGCTAATTACCTGAAAAATATAACATAGTTTATAGTAGTTATTAAAATCCTATTGTAGTATGGTTGTGCTATTTCGGCGAACTGCCACAAACGCTCTATGAAACCAAGCCCTGTCCAGATCAACATAGTTTTACTGCCTATGAATAGTTATCTGGGTGTTTTTTAAAAATAGTTGAAATAGTACAACATTAAATTTCAATGCGGGAATTTTAATCCCAATATGGGATAAAATGGTTGATGTCTATCTTGGACTATTAGCAGCTAAGTGCGCTGTATACTGGGCATTGTGCAGCTTGGTTTCGTATGACTCTAGATTGTACCCTGTTAAGTCCGTGACACTGTCGTGCTAGGTATTTTAGTAGAGCAAAGCAGCAGAGAACCAGGAGAGTTGCGCTGGCCGATTTCCAACCACTGTTACCGCTTATCCCTTGGTTGAGGTAGGCATAGCCAGTAGTTTTTGCAGATGCGCCTGCGGCTACCGCTTTGTAGCTGGCTTGTAGTAAGTAGTGCCACTTGGTTACTAAGTTGTTTCCAGTCAGCTAGCTACCATAAAAACAGCGCTGGCACCTCCTTACATTGAAAGAGGTGCCAGCGCTGCAAATGGGGAAGCAAATAGCCTACTTCCAGTATTCGCGGATGGTGTCCTGCATCTCCTGGTGCACGTGGCCGTTGCTGGCTACCACCTGCCTGCCAAACAGCGGGTCGCCGTCCTGCAGAAACTCAGTGGTGCGGCCACCTGCTTCGGTCACGAGCAACAGGCCCGCAGCCACATCATAGGAGTTTAGGTTGAACTCGAAGAATCCCTCAAAGCGTCCGGCCGCCACATACGCCAGGTCTACGGCTGCGGAGCCGAGCCGGCGCACCCCGTGCGACTTCCGCATGAACGAGCCTAGCACCTGCAGGTAGTCGCTCATCAGCCCAAAATCGGTGTAGGGAAAGCCAGTAGCAATGAGAGCATTATTCAGGTCGGGCACATCGGATACGTGGATGCGCATGTTGTTGCAGAACGCCCCAGCGCCTTTGGCGGCCCGGAAGCATTCGTCGCGCACTACTTCATACACCACGCCTGCCACCAGTTCCTGCCCCCGAATCAGACCCACGCTTACGGAGTATACCGGCAGCCCGTGCACGAAGTTGGTGGTGCCATCAAGCGGGTCAATAATCCAGTTGTATTCCTCGGCCCGGTGGGCGCCCTCAGTGCCTTCTTCGGTGATGAAGCCGGCCTCCGGCAGCACCTCGCGCAGCCCGGCCACCAGCAGCTTCTCGGTTTCCTTGTCCACATACGACACCAAATCGTGCACGCCTTTGCTTTCAATGTGGCCGCGGTCAAAGGTGGCCGATTCTTGGCGAATGAACTGGCCGGCGCGGCGGCATACCTCGGCGAGTTCGAGGCTGAGTTGAGTGAATTCCATGAGGTCGATAAAGTCAGAAAAGCGGCTGCCGGCCTGCGCCTTTGCAGGATGACAGGCGGAAATTAGATGGCAGGTTGTTTACGGCGCCGCAGCCCCTGCACCGCCGTAAAGCCCAGCAGCACTACGGCCAGCACCTGCGTTGCAGGGCCAATCAGCTCCCCGTGGCGGACATAGAAGGTCAGCTCTTCGTTGAGATGCACGGTGTGGCGGCTGGCCGCCTGCACCCACCAGCCCGTGCGCGTCACGATTTCGCCTTTCTGATTGATGAACGCCGAGATGCCGGTATTGGCGGAGCGGGCCACGTCGCGGCGGGTTTCGATGGCGCGGAGCGTGGCGTACTGCAAATGCTGCTCGTGGCCGGGCGAGTCGGACCACCAGCCGTCGTTGGTGATGATGCCGATGAGCGTGGCGCCGTTCTTCATGTATTCGGCCATGAAGTCGCCGTACACCGATTCGTAGCAGATGGAGGGCGCAAGGCGCAGGTTCGGGTCGGAGGTGCGGAACACGGTGCGCTCCTCCTGGCTGCCATACGAGCCCACAAAGCCGCCTAGGTCGATGTTGTTGACGAGTTTGGCCAGCGCCACCGGCACTTTTTCTACGCCCGGCACGAGCCGTGACTTGTGGTAGAACGTAACGGGCGCGGTAGCGCCCGGCAGATGCACTGCCGTATTCGAGACGTCATAGAAACCCAGGTCGTCGCGGAAGCGGGCAGTGGGCGTTGCTGTTTCCTTGGTCGGGTAAGTCGTGACGCTGGTGATGCCCGTAATCAGCTCCAGACCGGGGTGCGTAGCCAGCCAGGAGCGCAGCCGAAACACTTTCGGGTTCGTGTCGAATGTCTGCTCGAAGTAGGACTCTTCCAGCGCCGTTTCGGGCCAGAGAACCAGTTTGGTCTGAGGTGTAAGCTGCTGCTCGGTGAGGCTGATCAGGCGCGTAATCTGCTCGTCGTAGGGAATGAAGTTGGGCGTGCTGCTGAATTTCTCCAGAAACGGGTCGACGTTGGGCTGCACCACGACTACCTCGGCCGTTTTGCCTTTCTCCTGGTATTGGCTGCCAATCAGGAAAGAGGCCAGCATGGGCAGACCAGCGGCTGCCGCCGGTGCCAGCCAGCGCCGGACCGGGTGGCTGGCCGAGGAGCGAAACAGCGCCCCGAATACCAGGATATTCACCAGCCACATCCAGACCGAACCGCCCAGAAAGCCTGTGTATTCGTACCACTGCACCAGATAGTTCGCCTGCGCAAACCCGTTGCCGAGTGTGAGCCAGGGCCAGGTCAGGTCCCAGTGCAGGTGCAGCTGCTCGAAGGCAATCCAGTAGACGGGTAAGGAAAAGTATCCCAGCGCCGGACCAGCCAGCCGCTTGGTGTGGTAGAACGCCATGACAGGCGCACACATCATCAGCGCATTGCAGACCACCGCCGTAATGCCACCACCTAAGGTGCTGTAGCTCACCCAATAAGTAGTAAAGGCGTTCCAGAGCACCAGGCACAAATAGGTGTAGCGGAATACCTTCCAGCCGCTGGCGCCGCGTTGCGTGAGCAACTGCTCCAAACGCAGGTAGGGTACCCAGGCCACCAGTAGCACCAGCGCCAGCCCGGCCGGGTGCACGGGCCAGCCCAGCCACAGCAGGCCGGCGCTCAGCAGGGCCAGCAGGCTGGGCAGCCAATAGGCCAGACCAGTTGGTGAGGAGGTTCGCGTTTCAGGAGAAGCCAAGGTGGGGTTATTCGTCACGGTCGTCGTTTGCGTAGCGGTGCTGCTTGATACGTTCTTCTTTCTCGCGGCCCTGCACCACCAGTACAATCTCGCCTTTGATGGCCGCACGGGCCGCAAAGTTGGCAGCCAATTCGGCCAATGGGGCCGTTACGGTTTCCTCAAACAGCTTGGTCAGCTCGCGGCTCACGGAGGCTGGCCGGTCGGGACCCAGCACTTCGGCCAGTTGCTCCAGCGTCTTCACAATGCGGTGCGGCGACTCGTAGAAAATCATGGTGCGGTGTTCTTGGGCCAGTTCCTTGAGGCGGGTCTGGCGGCCCTTCTTCACCGGCAGAAACCCCTCAAACGTGAACCGCTCGGCTCCGAATCCCGACTTAAGCAGCGCCGGCACGAAGGCCGTAGCCCCGGGCAGGCATTCCACTTTCAGGCCCCGGGCCAGGCACTCACGCACCAACAGAAAGCCAGGGTCCGAAATTCCGGGCGTGCCGGCATCCGATACGAGGGCCATTGTTTCGCCCTTCTCCAGCCGGTCGAGTAGGCGCTGCACCTGCTGGTGCTCGTTGTGCAGGTGGTAGCTAAGCATGGGCTTTTTCAGGCCCAGGTGCTGCAGCAGGCGGCCACTGGTGCGGGTGTCTTCAGCCAGCACGGTATCTACTTCGCCCAGTATCCGGATGGCCCGCAGGGTAATATCCTCCAGGTTGCCGATGGGCGTGGGCACGAGGTAGAGCAGCGTGGGCGTAGGTTCTGACATGGCAGCAAAGGTAGGGGGTGCTGCCTAAGCTACAGACTCCGCCCCATGCCGGGTGGCCAGTGCCTCAATGCGCTCCGCCAGCCGGTGGTCGCGCTTGGTTACAGTGTTGCCGGCATCGTGGGTGCGCAGCCGGAACTCCACGGTATTGTACTCGTTGGCCCACCACGGGTGATGGTCCTGCGCTTCGGCGGCTTCGGCCACGTCGGTCATGAAGGCGAAGGCCGTTTTGAAGTCAGGGAAACGGTAGCGGCGAGTAAGGGCGTTGTCGTGTTCGGTCCACATGGTTACTGGAGTTAAGCAAGGATATTCCGGACTTCCATCAAAGTAAAGCCCAGCAGATTGAGGCCGGGCCATGCAGCCGGATTGGCGGCCTGTGGGTGGTCTTGCGCCAAACCGATTCCCCACACCGGGTCTACAGGGCTGGCCTCCACGAGGACGCGGGAGCCGGTGCCCAGCAGAAACGCGCGCAGTGCTGGGTGCTGCTCGAACTTAGCCGCGTTGCCTTGCACTACAATAGCAAAACGAGCGGCATTCCAGTGGGCTTCCTCGAAGTTGCGGACGGTGCGGCCCAGCTTTTTCGCTTGGTCGGGATGGGTAGACGCCAAGATGGCCTGCCGGGCGGCTTCATCCTGAAACAAGCGGGCTTTTTCAGCCATCATATAGTGCTCGGCGGTGGCGTAGGTGTCGCCGGCCACCTCAAATGGTGCCGGATACCATTGGCTGAACACTTCCTTGCCGATGCGGCCGGCGCCAGTGTGGCCCCAGAAATACAAGTACTTGATGGCCGCCCCGGCTTCCAGATGCTGCAGCAGGCTCTCAACGGAGCGAATGGCGGGCAGAGGGGTAGCAGACATGATAAACCGGGGAAAGGCAGGAGTATTGTAGAAAACTGAAGATGCCAAAGCTAAGCCCATATCGGCGACCCACTCAAGAACGAGGACGTCTGCGGCGGTTTCGGCAACCGGGAAGGCAAGGAAAGCTACGGCACCGACAGTGACGCGGGCATCTAATATCGCGCAGCCATACCCTGAGTTACACAAGACTTCTTTTTAGATACAGCCTTGTATAATGGCAAGGCAGGAAGCCGCAACTCTAGCGCCTTGTGTGGGGTTGGTTTAGCGGCTAATGCTGGCCAACGCCTGTTTCAGCTCCTTCTGCATGGCTTGTACCACCAGTAGTGCTTCCTCCTGGCTGGACTGACGGTAGGCGCGGGCAGCATCGGTGTCTTCGTCTTCCTCGTGCTTGCTCAACTCGGCCAAGGTATCCATTCGGGTAAGCGAAAAATGGATTTGCTGCCGTACCCGCTCCCACAATCCTCGGCTCAGCGTCTGGTCGTTGGCGAAGGCCGCTTCCAATAGTAGAATATCCGACGCTGCTTGCCCCATGTGGTCGAGCAGTATCTGCTCGGTGAGGGAGAGCATACGGGGTTTTCTGTCTATCACGCACAATGTGCCAACGGCAGATCCATCGGGTGAGCGGAGAGGACGGCCCGCATAAAAGCCAAGCTGAAGTCCGCGCACAGCATCCATATTAACCAGCTCGCAGGGATGCTGCGCCAAGTCCTCGAACACTGTAATGCCTTCGTGCAGAACGGCTACCGAACAGAGACTATTGGAGCGGGAGGCTCGCTGCACTTCCTGCAGACCTACGTTACCGGCAAACACCACCTCCTCGGCCCCGACCAAGGACACCAGAGCCACAGGAACAGCGAAAAGCTTCGCCAGAATGCTTACAAACTCATTAAATAATGGCTGGTTAGGCTGAAAAAGCACCTCATACTGGCTGAGCGCATCAATACGTTGGCCCTCATTATCTGGAATCAGCCCAGGAAAAGTAGTTGGCATATCAAAAGGTAGAGAACAAGGCCACGTATCAGAGACACTTATTGGCTCAGGTTCAGGTGTGACGGGCAGGAGGCACCCGAAAAACGGCGTGCTTACAGCTCGGTAGAGTTGTCATTCTTGCGCGCGCTGGCAACACATCTACTACGTTACGGGTAGTATTCCCGTTCAGCAGAGACGAGTATGTAGGTGAAATAGAGTGCAGCATGTAGTTGCGGGCAGGTCGTTGCGGCTGCGTGCTGGAGTCGGCTTTGCTATCGTGTATAACAAGGACAATAGACCGTACAGCGTGGTATAACCTAAACCCAAATCCGCGAACCACAGTACATACCTCCAGACAGTTCGCCCACCTCAACACCTCTATTCCTATGGCAATTGACCCCAACGACCGTCCCGTACGCGTCATCAACGACGATACTACCGAGCAGGAAATGAAGGCCGGCCACATCACGCCCGGCGGCGACCCACCCAAGAACGAGGACGCCCGCGGTGGCTTCGGCAACCGAGAAGGCAAGGAAGGCTATGGCACTGACAGCGGTGCGGGCATCTCGGCCGTGTCGGTGAACGAAAATGCCGACCGCGCCAGCTCGCCGCCCGACAACATCCGCAGCAACGACGAAGGCCGCCCCGACCGCCCCAACCAGGATATGCCCGCTGAAGACGAACCCGATGTGGAAGCCCGCCGCCCGGTAGATGAGCTGGACCGCGACGATGCCCGCCGAGGGCGCGACGAAATGTCGGACCCCGATTCGCGCGTGGGAATGGGCCAGATGGACCGCCCAACCGGCACCAATGCCGACCTGTCGCGTGCCGGCACCAACGCTGACCTCACTGACCCCAACGCCACCGATACAGCCATCGACCAGTAATATTCCGTTCATTTAACGTGTACTGCCATGTCAGATAAAAGCAATAAGAACGAGCAAAGTCAGAATAGTCCGCGCAAGCCCGACACGGAAACGCAGGCAAAAGCTGATGCGCTGCCAGTAAATGACTTCGATGAGCAAACGGAAGAGCGGCTGGAGCAGGAGGCCATTGATGCCGGTCTGCGCCACCCCAACCGCAACCTCGATAAGCCCGACATCGACAAGCCACCCTATAGCTAGTTCACAGCCAGCACCAAAAAAGCACCTTCCCCGCGGAACGGTGCTTTTTTCTTCTCTACGGTTCTGCTTACCATCTTATCCCTACTTATTATGGCCCGTTATGTTACCACCGACCTGCATGGCTGTCTGCGCACGTTTCAGCACTTGCTGGAGCATGAGTTGCAGCTGCAGCCCACCGACGAGTTGTACTTGCTGGGCGACTATGTGAACAAAGGCCCTAACAGCCGCGGGGTGCTCGACTACCTGATGACGTTGCCAGCACAAGGATACCAGGTGCACTGCCTACGCGGCAACCACGACCAAGAACTGCTTGATGCGGCGCTAGGTCATCGTCACCTCACGTGGGCATCTGCTGCCGACCGGGGCCTAACGCTGGAGAGCTTCGGAGTAAGTCGCGCCGAGGATATTCCTGATACGTATTTGCAGTGGTTGAGCGCCTTGCCGTACCAGCTCGATATTCCGGGCTTCACGCTGGTGCATGCCGGATTCAACTTTCAACTCCCGCCCGACCGGATGCGCACCGACTGGCATACCATGCTTAACATCAAGCAATTCACGGTTGATGCCTCCAGGTTACAGGGCCGTCGGCTGGTACATGGCCACGTGCCCACTCCTACTGCCGAAGTGCAGCGCCGGGTGCGAGTGCGAAGTAGTGCACTAGGCTTAGATACCGGCTGTGTATACCGTCATAACCCGGAGCTGGCTCATCTGGCCGCCCTCAACCTCGACACCTTCGCTCTAACGTTAGTACCCAACCGAGAGCAGCCCTATCCTATAGCTCGCCGCTGAACTTACTTCTACACTGATGGACGTGAAAGCGCCCGGCCCCTGGCTTTTGCAAAACGCGAAGCAAAGAGGCTGGGCGCTTTCATATTTGGGAACAATGGTATTTATCCCGCACTTGGCAGATGTAAAATGTGATTATATAATAAATTGTTCATAATGAATCACTGACTTGTATTGTTATAGTTATAATTATACTTCGATTGAAGGCATCTGTTATCAACTATAAAACAAGATTTAAGAAGCTGATGAGTAGCTGTAAAAGTCAAAAAAGGAAGAAGGTGTTCTGGCGTAATGAAGTTAAAAAATGCTTTTATAGCTTTTTGAAGCAGTATAATAATTAGATATATAGGTGACTTACTACTGATAATGCAAAATTAAAGATGATGCCTATTGCATAGATTCAAATTGAATCTATATTTGAACGATCATATAAACTATGGTTAAGCGAAAAAGCCGTAATTAAACTTTGCTAAGAAGTTTGCGGCTGTAGGTGCGCACTGTGCCCTGCGCTTATGCGGTACATCTGCTATGCAGCAGATGGGATACTTGGATTGTGAAGCCGGCCACTCTGTATGGAAATGGCTTGCTCTTTCGCTCGTTCAATCACGCTTGCCCATTTCTGGTACCATGAAAACACCATTACCTATTACCGCTACCTCTTTCCGGCCCCGCCAGTTGCGCGGGTGGTTGGCTGGATCTTTATTTCTGCTGGCTTCCTCGTCGGCATGGGCCGCCCCGATTGTGAAAACGGTAGGAGCAGCCGGGGCCTACACTACCATTGCTCAGGCACTCACCTCTATTGCCGGTGTGCCAGCACAGCCAGTAGAAATTCAGCTGCTGGACGCCTCTTACACGGAAAATGTGGTAATCAACAAGGCGGGCACGGCGGCTAATCCCATCACCATCCGGCCCGCTGCCGGGGTATACACTGAAATCAATGGTACCCTGACCTTTGGGGCCGGCAGCAGCTACGTGGTAATAAGCGGGCACAATGGTGCCAATGCCCGTACGCTCACCCTCCGCCAGACGGATATTTCGCTGGCTACAGTGCTGTTTCAGGGAGATGCTTCGCACAATAGTCTCAGCCAGACGCGCGTACTGGGTAGCTGCCAAATGCCGGGCCTGGGTGTAATTACCATTGGCAACGCTGCTAGCGGCGGTGCCGGCAACGACCACAACACGCTCAGCGACAACCTGATTTCCAGCGCATCTGCCACCAGCCTGCCCAAAACGCTGGTGTACGCTTTCAATATTCAGCCCGGTACGCTGAATGATGCCACAACTGTCATCGACAATGACTTGGCAAACTTCACGAGCAATGGCCTGCAGATACAAAGCGGCAACGGCCTGAACTGGAACGTGTCGAACAACGACTTCTTCTACGACGCGGCCACTATGCCCAACACCGCCCAAACGGCTATTGCGTTTGAGCCAGGCTCTTCCTCGACCAACAATGTCATCAGCGGCAATACCATTGGGGGGCGCGCTGCTGCTGCCAGTGGCGGAGCTTGGGTAAATACCAGTGCCGAGTTCCGGGGCATTGTGGTGAACTGCGGCGCGGGCACTAGCACCACCGTGAGCAACAACCTGATCAGCAACGTAAGCCTGACCAGCACTACGCAGCCCCTCACGGCGCTGCGCCTGGAAAACGGTTGGGCTTCGGTGTCCAATATCAGTGTCACGAACGTGACCAACAGCGGCCAGGGCGGCGTTATCAGCCTCAACTCGCGCGCTGACACTGACCTGAGCAACTTTACGGTGGCCAGCGGCCAGATTGTGAATGTGGAAGTAGGCGGCGCCCTGACCGTAAGCGGCAACCTGCGCAATGATGGGGTGCTCAAAAATGCCGGCGACGTGCTGGTAAGAGGCAACTTCCTCAACAGCGCCTCCGGTACGTACAACCAAACCCAAGGCACGCTCGAAATCAAGGGCGACATGAACAACCAGGGCGGCACCTTCACCAGCGTTGGGGGCTTGGTGAAGCTTACCGGCAACGGGCCGCAGTTGGTGAGCGGTGGCGTGTATTTCAATCTGGAAATCAACGGTTCCGGCAACAAAACCATCACCAACGATGCCGACATCATCAGCCAATTGACCTTGACTAACGGCATTCTGGTAACCGGCACTCACACAATTGAGCTGCTGGAGCAGGCCAACGTCACGGAGTCGGATAACAGCTACGTACTGGGCAAGCTGATGGCTACCCGCACCGTGCGCGCCAACAACACGGAGCTGTTCGGAGGCCTTGGGCTGGAGCTGACCCCAGCCAGCGGTTCGGTGCTGCCCGGCTCTACAGATGTGCTGCGCGTAACCGGTACGGCCGCCGCCAGCGCCAACGGCAACCAGGGCATCAAGCGCTACTTCGATGTGGTGGCTACCACACCCAATGGGCTGAACCTGAGTATGGTGATGCGCTACCTAGCTCATGAGCTCAACGGTATTACGCCAGCCAATCTGCGCTTCTTCAAATCGACGGATGCCGGCGTGAACTGGCAGATGCGCGGCGTGAGCAGCAGTGGTGCCGGCTACGCTACGCTGAACAGTGTCGATGGTTTCTCACGCTGGACCCTTGGCGACGTGCTTCGTCCGCTGCCAGTTGGGCTTAGCGCATTTCAGGCGGTGCGCCAAGGCCGCCAGGCTCTCATTACCTGGAGCACTGCTACCGAAGTCAACAACCGCGGCTTTGGAGTAGAAGTAAGCACCGATGGCCGCCTGTTCCGGCAGCTTGGCTTCGTGGCGGCCCGTGAGGGCGGCTCTGCAGCTAAGCGCAACTATCAGTTTGTTGATCAGGAAGAAGGCAAGCAGGGTGTACGCTATTACCGCCTGCGGCAGGAAGACCAGGATGGCAAGCTCACCTACTACGGCCCAGCCACAGTTTCCTTCCAGGAAGGGCTGCCCACGCAGCTGGCGGCGTACCCCACGGCCTTCGATCAGCAGCTGACCGTGGAAATGAGCATGCCCACGGCGGCTCCCGTCGTCTTCACCCTCACGGATGCTGTAGGCCGCGTAGTGTGGGAGCAAACGGCCCCACTGGCGGCCGGCCTCACCCAGACGCAACTTGCTCCGCAGTGCCCCGCCGGCCCCTACGTACTGACGGCCCGTCTGAATGGTACGGTGCTGCGCCAGCGCGTCGTACGCCAGTAGCGTACGGAACTATCAAGTATATAAAACAGAAAGAGCCGTTCCGGGTGGAGCGGCTCTTTTTTTGAGCGGAAGCAAGAGTTTTGCGTTGCTACTACGCTTTCTAAGTATCTCAGCAGGCGTTTATACGAAAAGAACCAGCCAATTCGTGTAGCTTTAAAAGCATCATATTATCCTTCTCCTCCGCCGCTATTATGTCTGATATTCCAGCTTCTGCTCCTGCTGGCGCTCCGGCGCTGCCCCACCCGCACCTACCCCACACGGCCCTGTCGCCGGCCCGGCGCCGGAAGCGAGCCTGGGTGAAGGAGCGGGCATTTCTGGTCCAGAATATCGTGCGCGGAAACCTAATCCATAATACCGGTGGTGCTTTGCACGTGATGCGCCTGCTCACGCTGCACAAGATGCCAGCAGGGTTGCTGGAGCCGAGCCACCCGTGGGTGAGTGGCCAAATGCCTGATGGCCAGGGTGCCGTGTGGCCATGTAACGTAGTGTTTCGTACCGAGGTAGCCACCGAGTGGGCCGAAGCTGGGTATGCGCCGGAGTCTGATGAGGTACTGGTGAGCAAAGTGGGCAAGTTTCTGGCAACGATGGTGGGCAAATCGGTGCCGACGCCGGAAATACCGCATGGCACGCGCCGCCGGATGCCGCACGCCATCAACTACCTACATGGGGCCGTGCACTACAACGGCCTGACAGTGCTCTTCAACAACTTCGCCGAAGCCCTGGAGTATCTGGCCGATACCCGTTTCCGCAAAGAACTGCGCCGCATGATAAAAACGGAGCGTCGCGAAGTGACGCTGGTGTTCCGGGAGCGAAACTACGACCCGGTGGAGTACGCCTATTTTTCGGCCTTCGTGATGTCGCATCTGCCGTGGTTTGCCAACGTAAACGGGGCCCAGCGCCGCGTAATGTGGGGCAATCCGTCGCCGTATCCGGCCGTAAACATCATCAATGGCAACTGGGTGGCCGATACGGAGCGCCTGCGCCACGGCGACACTACCAGCATCGTGCGTTCACCGGTAGGGCCGGGGCTGTATTTCCAAGGCCAGTATGGTGTTGCTACCCGTGGAGTTAATAAGCTGGAAAAGACCCACGCCTTTCTGATTAACAACTGGGTACGCCGGCGCGGCTTCCGTGGAGGACTCTACTTCGTAGACCGACGCAAGGTGGAGGCGGAGAAATTCCAGCAATACAAAGCCACCGGTGGCCAGAACTTCATCGGTAACGAGTTAATCCAGAATCCGCTGCGCCGCCAAAAAAAGTAGCGAAAAGCCTCGCCCTGCATGCTGCATGGAGCGTGTCTACACCTTGTCCTGCCGGATGAGGCGGCGGTAAGCATCTACCATACGCTGCTGCGGCATGCCCAGCCGGTACATAGCCGTGATGAGGTAGTAGATGCCCTGTAGCCGCACCACCCCGTTTTCGCGGTACTTACGGGCCGATGTGACGATGTATCCCGGCAGCACCCGAAAAGGAGCCAGTTGCTTAAGCCGCCGAGTAATTTCCTGATCTTCAAAGACAATCATATCTTCCCGGTAGCCTCCTGACTGCGCAAACACAGTGCGCCGCACAAACAGGCTCTGGTCGCCGAAGCGAAATACTTCGGCGCCGAAACGCGTGAACCACGCATTAGCCTTCAGAAACCAGCTGGGGTGGTCGAACTGCAGCCGGTAGCAGCCACTGCCTGCTCCTTGCGCTACTGCCGCCCTGATATCCTGCACAAACCCTTCGGGCGGATACGTATCGGCGTGGAGGAAATAGAGAATGTCGCCGGTGGCCTGGCTGGCCCCGAAGTTGAGTTGCGTAGCGCGGCCTTTGTGCGGGCACTGTATCACACGGGCTCCGGCTTGCTGCGCCTCGGTGGCCGTGGCATCGGGGCTCTGCGCATCAGCCACCAGAATTTCCAGCGCTGCATCAGTGCCCGTAGCTGCCTGCAAATGCCATAGCAGCCGCCCGATATGGCCGGCTTCTTTATACGTGGGAATGATGATGCTGATGGAAACCGGCACAGCAGCCGATTGGGCGGGCGCAGAAGTCATACGTATCCAGACGAAGAAGCTACTGCTCCGGTTGCTGAGGCTTCTTCGGCCTCTTCTTCATCAGCCATTGGCTTAGTCGCGCGGAAATACTGCCTCGTCTTGCAGCACTTTCCGGGCCTCTGCCTGATAAGGGTTCTGAGCATCGTCGGCTACTGTCCGTAGGGTTGCTTCGGCCTGAGGAAGCAAGCCCGTGCGCCATTGGGCCATACCCAAATGATAGAGCGCCTTGCCGGCAAGGGCTGAGCCTGGCTGCCGGCTGGCGCGCAGCAGGTAGGTGCGGGCGGCAGTGGCGTCGTCTTGGCGGAGTAGCACCACTCCTGTATAATAATAAAGCGAATCGGGGCTCAGGCTGGCTTCGGAAATCCGACGCATTGACTGCAGCGCTTCCGGATACTGGCCATTGTGGTACTGGCGCATGGCTTCCGTAAGCAGCAGGTTGCCGGTTCTTTGAGTAGTAGCTTCGCTCAGACCGGGGTCGGGGGAGTAGTAGCGCGTCCAAGCTTCGTCGGGGCTCAGGGTGTGCGGGCGTAGCCACAGCCACAGGGCCAAGCCTACTATCACCAGGAGCACCCCCGATGCTACACCCCAGCGTATTTGGGTGCGGCGGCGACGGCGCTGAATGCGGGCCAACGCATCCTGGCGCTGGTCGAGACGCTTGTCGAGCCCCTTGAGACGGTGGCGCAGGGTTTCGTGGCCGGCCACCCAGCGCAGGTCGGCCGTAAACCGCTCGTAGGCTTCGTAGGCCGCGCTTAGCTGCTCGTCCTGCTCCATCCGCAGCTCAAAAGCAGCCTGCTCACTCTCCGACATCTGCCCATCGGCAAAGCGTTCCAGCTCATCGAGGTAGGGGCGCAAATCGATGGGTGGTGTCATAAGCGGAAGGAGGCGAGAAGAAGGATAAGCAGAGAGAAGGATACAGCGGCGAAGCTACGCAGAAGCCCGCCAGAACCAGCAGACAATTTAAGCGCCGCCGGAAGCCGGGTCAGCCGCCAGTTGGGCGCGCAGGTGCAGGTCGTAGAGGCGGCGCAGGCAGCCCGACTTCTGAAGGCGTGCTACGGTAGCGTTGGCGAAGCCCATCTTGCCCGCTACCTTCTCGAAATTATACCCTCGAAAGTAGAAAAACATAAGTACCTGCTGGCAATCGGCGGTGAGTTGCGTGAACAAGCCGAGTAGCCGCCGACGACGCCCCGATTCAGCGGCCGGCAGTACATCAGATTCGTCGGTAGTGGTTTGCAGATTCTGTGCCGCCATGCCGTAGACGTGTGCTCTAAGGTCAGGCGGCAGCTTAGTAAGACGACCGTCCGCTACCTGGTCGTAGAATTCTACCAGCACCGTGCGCAGCAGCTCATGCGCTACTGCTGGCTGCAACTGATGCTGCCGCCGGGCCCAGCGGGCAAATAGGTCGCGGTTTTCCTGGTAAAATTTGATCAGAAACGTCTGATTGCCAACGCGTAGGTGGGTCAGGGTTTCGGCTAAGGGCTGAGTCACGGCACCAGAAATAACAAGTCGAAAACAGGCCCCAATAGCTACTGCCGGTTGGGGGCGGAACAAGATAACGCAGAAAGTTGGGTTGAAGGACAGTGCATACCGCCGGGGCTGAGATTTCAGGCTCAGGCAGGTAGCTGCTTCTCGCGTTGGGTTTCTGCGGCTACCTTGCCGGCATGGGTCTCGTCGCGGTAGGCCTGGGCCCGGTAGGCTACCGGCGACAGACCTGTGTGTTTGCGGAAAAAGCGGGTAAAGTAGCCGGAATCGGCAAACTGCAGGGTATAGGCAATTTCGGAAATCGAGGAAGAGGTATATACCAAGTGGTTGTGCGCCCGCCGGATGGTGTTGGCATTCACGATTTCCAGCGCCGATTTTCCTTTTACTGCCTGGCAAATGCGGTTCAGATGCACCGGCGTAATATTTAGCTCCCGCGCATAGTCCGAAATCTTTTTCTCAAACGGCGCAGCTCGGGCCACGCTTTTCTGGAATTCGTGAAAGTAATGCAGGTTGCGGTTGGAGCTGCCGGCGGCCTTACGCTCCTGATGCTTCAGGAGCCGGAACAGCTTCACAAACAGAAGCTTGAAATAGCCATTCAAGGCCAATTGCCGCTCTGGTAGCTGGGAGTGCATTTCGGCATGGATGTGCCGCTCTAGGTTAAGTAGCTCCGCAAAACTCTCCTCTTCCGTGAAGTCGCTGAGCACATACAGGCTGTTGAGCTCAATCAGAATAGAAGGGCTCACCTGCAGAATGGTGTCCAGCAGCGCCTCAGCTACTGTGAGGGAACGGCCTTTTACCTGGGGGCTGAATGTGAAGCCGTGCACCGTGCCAGCCGGGATGAGTACCACGCATGGCGTTACCAGTTCCATCGGCTCCGCCACAGCATCGAGGGTAGCTTGCCCCGCCTCCAGAAAGAAGAGCTGGTAGAGGTTGCCGTGCAGATGCGGTTTCAGGCCCCAGTTGGTGGTGCGGTTGCGTGGCGCAATTAGTTGGCTGTAGATGTAGGTGTGCGAGACCTGCGCCTTGTCGTCGCCGTAAAGGCCGTTGTAGTGAGCAATTTGCTTGGACATGGCAAAGAGTGTGTGATCTGCTTTTTAACTGATTTAAACGGAATAAGTCTACCATCTCCTAGGTAAAATGTTCTTTTTGTCCTGAGAATATACCGAAACATCTCATTCATTTCCTGAGCTAGTCAGTAGCTTTGTCCTATCAATTTATGCCGTTTTGCTGAAGCAGGTGCTCTGCTGCCTGTCTGGTTTTCACCCCTTGGTCCTCGTCCTAAATGTTTTGTTTGTCCGCTCATTGCACGAGGATCGACTGATGATTTTTTAGGATACCATAGCTCCAATCCGGCAGTCCCTGTTTCCGGATACCGCCTTCCTACTCAAATTCCCACTTTACCCCTACTCCTATGACTACGCTTGACGCCCGCCTGGCTCCGCTGGGTATCACGCAGGCCGCCCAGGTGCACCTGAACCTGACGCCCGAGCAGCTCACGCAGGAAGCCCTGCGCCGCCACGAAGGCGTGCTCACCGACACCGGTGCCCTGATGGCCGACACCGGCCAGTTCACCGGCCGCTCTCCCAAAGACCGGTTCGTGGTGAAGGACGCCGGCACCGCCGACAGCGTGTGGTGGGGTGACATCAACATCCCCTTCGCCGAAGACAAGTTCGAGCAGCTGCACCAGAAGATGGTGCAGTACCTGGCCGACAAGGAACTTTACGTGCGCGACGCCTACGCCGGCGCCCACCCCGACTACCAGCTCAAGCTGCGCGTGGTCAACGAGCTGGCCTGGCACAACCTGTTCTGCTACAACATGTTCCTGCGCCCCGCTGAAGGCGCCGACACCAGCTGGACGCCCGACTTTAGCATCCTCTGCGCCCCCGGCTTCGAGGCCGACCCGGCCGTGGACGGCACCCGCCAGAAGAACTTTGCCATCCTCAACTTCTCCAAGAAGATGATTCTGATAGGTGGCACGGGCTATGCCGGCGAGATGAAAAAGGGCATCTTCGGCGTGCTCAACTACCTGCTGCCCCACGAGCGCGCCACGCTGCCCATGCACTGCTCGGCCAACGTGGGCAAAGACGGCGACACGGCCATTTTCTTCGGCCTCTCGGGCACCGGCAAAACCACGCTGTCGGCCGACCCCAACCGCGGCCTGATTGGTGATGATGAGCACGGCTGGACGCCGGATGCCGGCATCTTCAACTTCGAGGGCGGCTGCTACGCCAAGGTTATCGATTTGAGCGCCGAGAAAGAGCCCGAAATCTGGAACGCCATCAAGGCCGGCGCCATCGTGGAAAACACGCGCTTCGTGCCCGGCACCACCACCGTGGACTACGCCAACAAGAGCGTGACGGAAAACACGCGCACGGCCTACCCCATCCACTTTATTCCGAACGCCATCGAGCCGAGCGTGGCCGAGGCGCCCAAGAACATCTTCTTCCTGACGGCCGACGCCTTCGGGGTACTGCCGCCCATCAGCCGCCTGGACAAGAGCCACGCCATGTACCACTTCATGAGTGGCTACACGGCCAAGGTAGCGGGCACCGAAATGGGTATCACCGAGCCACAGACCACGTTTTCGGCTTGCTTCGGCGCCGTGTTCCTGCCGCTGCACCCGACCAAGTACGCCGAGATGCTGGGCAAGAAGATGGACGAAAACGAGGTGAACGTGTGGCTGGTGAACACGGGCTGGAGCGGCGGCAGCTACGGCGTCGGCTCACGCATGAAGCTGAGCTACACCCGGGCCATGATTACGGCCGCCCTCAACGGTGAGCTGAACGACGTGGCCTTCCACAAGCACCCGATTTTCGGGGTGGAAGTGCCGGCTGCGGTGCCGGGCGTACCCACCGACATCCTGGACCCACGCGCCACCTGGGCCGACCCGGAAGCGTACGACAAAACGGCCGCCGACCTGGCCCAGAAGTTCGTCACCAACTTCCAGAAGTACGCCGATTTCGCCAACGACGAAATCCTGGCCGGCGCGCCTAAAGTGGCAGTAGAGGTGTAGTACCTGACAAATCTGACCTGATTATTGAGCCCGCCTACTCTTCCGCGTGAAGGGCAGGCGGGTTCTGCATTTGGCCCGTATCTTGGCTAAATCTGCGGGCTGTTGCCCGAGTCTTTCTCACACTATGTTCTTCCGCCGTCGTCCTGCTGACCCTAATGCACTGCCCGATGCTGCCTTGCTGGCACGCTACCGGGAGCAGGGCGCGGTAGCTGACCTGGGCGTGCTGTATGAACGGCATATGCCGGAGGTGTTTGCCATCTGCCGGCGCTACCTGCGCGACGATGCCGATGCGCAGGATGCTGTGATGCAGCTGTTTGAGCAGCTGGTAGACAAGCTGAGGCGCCATGAGGTGGATAATTTTCCGGCCTGGGTGCATGCCACGGCCCGCAACCACTGCCTGATGTTGCTGCGGGCCCGGCAACGGCCCGGCCCCGACCGGGGTGGGGGGCTGATCCTGCATTTTCCGGACGCGGCCAGTATGGAATTGGCAGTGGCGGAGCATCTGAATGATGATGACCCCCAAGAAGCCGAATTCAACGAAGCCCGCCTGCAGGCCCTGGAACATGCGCTGGCTACCCTGCCAGATGGCCAACGACGATGTCTGGAGCTATTTTTCCTGGAAAAGAAGTGCTACCGCGACATTGCTCAGGAAACCGGCTACGACCTGAATGCGGTGAAAAGCCATCTGCAGAACGGCAAGCGCAACTTGCGCCACCACCTTGAATCTCCTCCTACGACTTCGCCTTACTCCTCCGATGCGGCCCGATAATCAGTCTCCGTCCTCTCTGCTACCTGCCGGTTCGGCTGGGGAGCATCTGCCGCTGGCTTTGCTGCGGCAGTATGTGGCCGGTACGCTGCCTGCCACTGAGCAGTACCGCGTAGAGCGCCACACCCAAGCCTGTACGCGCTGCGCCGATGTGCTGGAAGGGTTGTCTCTGACCAGCCAAGCGGCTACTGATAAGTCCCTTTCTGAACTGCAGGCCCGTCTTCGTGCCCGCGTAGCCGAGCTGGAGCCCGATGTGGTAGTTCCGGCCGGGATGTTCGTGCGGTCCTGGCAGCAGCTAGCAGCCGTGGTACTGCTGCTGCTGGTAGGCACTGGCGTATGGCTAGGCCTGCGCCGCTCCTCTGATGGACCAACGGCAGCACCACGTGTTGCTCAGCGCCAGCCAGCTGCTACTCCCGAAACATATGCCACCGTTCCTCCAGACGCAGCTTCGCCAGCTCCTGACGTTGAGGTAGCTGACAAGTCCGTCGTCACGCCTGAAGCAGCCGCTTCAGCTCCGTCAGTTGCGCTGAACACAAGCCCAGTGAAAGCCCGCCGCTCAGCAAAACCGGCACGGACACCAGAGGATACAGCGCTTGAATCGGGTAGCGGTGGCATAGCCATGGCCAGCGCCTCTGTTGCCCTAGCCGATGCGGACGGTGGGCAGGGTATTTCGGAAGAAGCAGAGTCTGCTGCCAATAGAATCAGCACGGCTGACGATGAAGCAACGAAACAGACCGTAGCAGCGCCGCAGGTTATGACTAAGGCGAAAAGCAAAGCCGCTACAGCCCGGATGCAGGCTGCGGCCGCGCCGGCAGCTATTGATAATATGGCGAAAACCCGCACTATAGATGCTAAGGGCCTCAACGCTGGCACCCGCACGGTTCGGGGCCGCGTCACAAACTACGTGAGTGGAGAAGGCCTGGGTGGGGTGCAGATACGAGCCAATGGCGTGAGCACCGGGGTAAGTACTGCTGCCGATGGCTCTTTCAGCGTCTCAATACCTGCCGCTGCCACCACGCTGGCCTTCGAAGCTGCTGGGTATCTGCTCAAGGAACAGGTACTTGCCAAGGATTCCGACGAAGTAAAACTGACACTCGCCCCGAAGCCAACAGAGGCGCCTGTATTGGTGCGCCGCGAAAAGGCCCCGGCAACAATAGACCTAGCAGCTACGCCGGCCGGTGGGCAGCGGGCTTTCCGAGACTATCTGCGGGACAGCCTGGAGTACCCTGAAAAAGCAATGAAGGACGAAAAAGAGGGCAGTGTTAAACTCAGCTTCTTGGTGAACGTCGATGGTACGCTGCAGAATATCAAGGTGATGAAAGGACTCACGGAGGAGTGTGATGCCGAAGCCATCCGGCTGCTACAGGAAGGCCCTGCCTGGCATCCGGCTATCATCAACGGCCGCCGCACAGCGCGCACGGTTCAGATCAGCATCCCGTTCCGAATTGCCGACCATCAGTAAGCGGATACAATAAGGAGGCGTTTGCCTTCAGGATGCCACCGGCACTCTGAAGGCAAACGCCTCCTACACTTTTCAGAATGCAAAGCAGTTAGCCGCTGTAGCCGCCGCCGCTCTCGGGCTCGGTGGCGCTGCCACCGGCTTTGTCGGGTGTGGGTAACTCGGGCTCGGTTTTGAGTTCAACCTGGCTATAGTCGGGCGCACCATTGCCGGCGGTAGCTACTGGCGTTTCGGTGGTGCTGTCCGGACGGGTAGTGCTAGCGGCTTGGGCAGTAGTGGGGGTGTCGGGCTTGGCAGATAAGGCGTCGGATTCGTCTTCGAATGTCTTTTTCATGGTGGGTGGCTTCTATAACGGCAGCGGATATACTGCCTGTTGGGCTATACGCAGCCTGCTGGCAAGGGACCATGCCCAGCAACCGCAGAATTTTGGGGTTTCGATAGGGCGCCGGGTGTGGTTGCGTACTTTTGCCCCGGCGGCTCCGGCCGTAGCTACCTTCCCTGTTACTTCATTCCCTTCTCACCCCACAGAAGCATGACGCAGTTCCGCACCGAGAAAGACACCATGGGCACCGTGCAGGTGCCAGCCGACGCCTACTACGGCGCCCAGACCCAGCGCAGCATCGACAACTTTCAGATTGCCCAGGACATCAACCGGATGCCCAAGGAAATCATCCGCGCCTTCGCCTACCTCAAGAAAGCCGCCGCCCTCACCAACCGCGACGCCGGCATCCTCGACGCCGACAAGGCCGCGCTGATTGGCCGCGTGTGCGACGAAATCCTGGACGGTAAGCTCGATAAGGAGTTTCCGCTGGTGGTATGGCAGACCGGCTCGGGCACGCAGAGCAACATGAACGTGAACGAAGTGGTAGCCTACCGCGGCCACGTGCTGCAGGGCGGCAGCCTCGCGGATGAGAAGAAGGTGCTTGCCCCCAACGACGACGTGAACAAGAGCCAAAGCTCGAACGACACGTTCCCGACGGCCATGCACATTGCGGCCTACAAAATCCTGGTGGAAACCACCATTCCCGGCATCGAGAAGCTGCGCGACACGCTCAAAAGCAAGTCGGAGCAGTTCATGCACATCGTCAAAATCGGCCGCACCCACCTCATGGATGCTACCCCGCTGACGGTGGGCCAGGAGTTTTCGGGCTATGTGTCGCAGCTCGACCACGGCCTGCGCGCCATCAAAAACACGCTGGCGCATTTGAGCGAGCTGGCTCTGGGCGGCACCGCCGTAGGCACCGGCATCAACACGCCCGCCGGCTACTCCGAGAACGTGGCCAAGCACATTGCCGACCTCACCGGCCTGCCGTTCATCACCGCCGAAAACAAGTTTGAGGCCCTGGCCGCCCACGACGCCATTGTGGAAGCCCACGGCGCTTTGAAAACCGTAGCCGCTTCGCTGATGAAAATCGGCAACGACATCCGGTTGCTGGCTTCGGGCCCGCGCGCCGGCATTGGCGAGCTGCACATCCCTGACAACGAGCCCGGCTCCAGCATCATGCCCGGCAAGGTGAACCCCACTCAGTGCGAAGCCATGACGATGGTAGCCGCTCAGGTGATGGGCAACGACGTGGCCATCAACATTGGCGGCATGAACGGGCACTTCGAGCTGAACGTGTTCAAGCCGGTGATGATTTACAACTTCCTGCATTCGGCCCGCCTGATTGGCGATGTGTGCGTGAGCTTCAACGACAAGTGCGCTGTGGGCATCGAGCCTCTGGAAGCCAACATCAAGAAGCACGTCGATTCGTCGCTGATGCTGGTAACGGCCCTCAACCCGCACATTGGCTACTACAAAGCCGCCGAAATTGCCCAGACGGCCCACAAAAACGGCTCGACGCTGAAAGAAACCGCGCTGCAGCTCGGCTACCTCACCGAGGAGCAGTTCAATGAGTGGCTGAAGCCCGAGGACATGGTAGGCGAAATCAAGAAATAACGC
Source organism: Hymenobacter sediminicola (assembly GCF_014250515.1). Lineage (NCBI taxonomy): Bacteria > Pseudomonadati > Bacteroidota > Cytophagia > Cytophagales > Hymenobacteraceae > Hymenobacter > Hymenobacter sediminicola. The sequence continues at coordinate 151,096 of NZ_CP060202.1, forward strand.
CAGCCTCTAGTGGCACCCCAAAACGCTGCTGTTCCACCCCGGAGCAGCGGCGTTTCGGTTTTTCGGGCATCTTTACGCGGCGTACTTCATTTGCCGTACCTGCATGGATTTCACCCGCGACATTCTGCTCGAAAACGACCGGGCTCTGCTGCGTCCCTTGGCTGCTACCGATGCAGACTTGCTGGAGCCCGCTGCCGCCGACCCGGAATTGTGGCGCTACACCCTCACCCGCGCCGACGACCGGGCCAGCCTAGAGGCCTATGTGGCAGCCGCGCTGCAAGGCCGGGCGCAGGCGCGACGCTATCCGTTCGTTATCATGGATAAGCAAACGGGCCGGGCGGCGGGCAGCACCAGCTATTACAACGTGGTGCCCGAGGAACAACGCCTGAGCATCGGCTACACCTGGATTGGCACTGATTTTCAGCGTACGGGCCTCAACCGGGCCGCCAAGCATCTGCTGTTGCGCTACGCCTTCGACGAGCTAGGTTGTGAGCGGGTGGAGCTGGAGACTGACGCCCGTAACTATAAGTCGCAGAACGCTATGCGGCAGATGGGAGCCACCGAGGAGGGCCGGCTGCGCAGCCACCGTCCCACGCAGGGCGGCATCCGGCGCGACACTATTATCTTCAGCATTATCCGGCCGGAGTGGCAGTTGCTGCGGCACACCATCTTCGGCGCTTTCGATACGGCCCGTGGCTAAGTCTGCTCCCCAACCCCGCCGCTTTCCGGCGTTGCTGCGCCAGCGGGCTGCCAGCTTCGGCCACGCTTTCCGGGGTGTCGCGGCAGCGCTGCGCACAGAGGTGCACCTGCAGTTGCATGCAGTGGCCACGGTGGCGGTGCTGGGGCTGGGCTGGTACTTTGGGCTGGAACGGTGGGAGTGGGCGTTGGTAGCGCTGGCCGTGGGGCTGGTCTGGAGTCTAGAACTGGTGAATACGGCTATCGAGGCGGTGGTAAATCTGGTGTCGCCGGAGTACCACCCGCTGGCGGGCCGGGCCAAGGATGTGGCGGCCGGGGCGGTGCTGGCGGGTGCCATAGCGGCGCTGGTGGTCGGGCTGCTGCTATTTGGGCCGCGCGTGTGGGCCTTAGTGGCTGAGTAGTTGCCGAACCCTACGACGGATGAGGGCGTAAGCTCGGGTATGCGGCTGGCTTTTTTGGTCGGCCTGCTTATTTTCGCGCCTTCTTTTTCCGTGCTTATGCGCTCCTCTTCGTTTTTGCCAGCTGCGGCGGTAAGTCTGCTGCTGTTCGGGTTTTCCTGTCAGAAAAACGTCAGCGTCACGACACCTACTGACACACCCGCGTCTGGCACAACGGGTATCACCTCTACGCCTGCGCCGGCTGCCAAAAACACCACGACGCCTGTGCCCGATGCGCCGGTTGCGCAGTTTGACACCACGGCCCGCCCCGGCTGGCTGCGTGCCAAAATAGATGCTCATTTAGCCGAGAAAAAGCAGAACCCGCCTATCCAGATTTTCCGTTACCGCTACAAGGATGCCGTAGTGTACTACGAAACGTCGCCGTGCTGTGACCAGTTTACCAACCTCTACGACCAGAAGGGCAAGCTCATCTGCCACCCGGATGGCGGCTTTACCGGCCGCGGCGACGGAAACTGTGCAGATTTCAACAAAAACAAAACCGAGGAAAAGCTGGTTTGGCAGGACCCGAGACAGTAACCGGAGCCCGGCTCTAATGCCCAAGTACCATGATTAATACCAACGAAAAGCTGGGAGCCTACAACGTGTGGGCTAACGAAACCCTGCTGCACCACCTCGACGGCCTTGTGGCCAATGGCCAGGAAATTCCGGCCGTCTGCCTGCGTCTTTTCAGCCATGTGCTCAATGCTCAAGCCATCTGGCTCGGCCGCCTTACGGCTACGCCCAGCCCCGTGAAGGTGTGGCAGGAGCACGACTTACGGGGCCTGCACCACTGGCACGAGCAAACGTCGGAGCGGTTTCAGCAGTACGTGCAGAACGCCGACGAAGCGGAGCAGTTGCGCCTGATTTCCTATACCAACTCGGCCGGCGACACCTACACCAGCCAGGTGTCAGATATTTTCACGCATGTGCCGGTGCATGCCAACTACCACCGGTCTCAGGTAGCCACTCGCTTACGTGAAAACGGCCTCGAACCCATCAATACCGACTATATCACCTACTGCCGCGAGCTGACAGCTGCCGGCAAGGAGCAGGTGAGTCTGTAAGAATATTGCCGCTTTGTCGGTTATAGAGGCCTTTTCGGAATATTGCCGAAAAGGCTTCTGCATTCTGATCTAACCCTTCCGCCCATGTCCACTACCGCCCAGCCCGTTCCTGTTCTCACGCCCGAGCGCCTCGCTACGGCCTATTCTTACGTCAGCTATCGGCTGCTTATTGATGAGTTGTTGGCCGACAACAAAACCACCGGCCCCCAGCAGTCGGAGGAACTGACCGAGTATACCCGCCTGAACGTGCAGCGCATGAAGCGCCTCGACAAAACGGTGCAGTTGCTGCCTGCCATCCAAACCACTCTAAACCGGATGCAGGGCCAATATGTGTGGCTCATCATCACGGAAGGCTGGTGTGGTGATGCCTCGCAGATTGTGCCGGTGCTGGAAGCCGTGGCCCAGGCCTCGGGAGGCAAAATCACAACGCATTATGTATTGCGCGACGAGCACCCGGACCTGATGGACCGTTACCTAACGGATGGCGCCCGTTCCATCCCGAAGCTGGTAGTGCTGCACGCCGACACGCTCACGGAGGCACTGCACTGGGGGCCGCGCCCGGCTCCGGCCCAGAAGCTGCTACTGGACCTGAAAGCTCGCGGCGCCACCCACGAAGAATACGCCGAGCAGGTACACGGCTGGTACGCCCACGACAAAACCCAGACCACCCAGGGTGAGCTGCTCGCATTACTACAAAACCTGTAGAGCCTAGCCCACAGGGATATTCTTTATAAAAGGAAAGCCCCGCTTGCCGAATGTGCAAGCGGGGCTCTTTCTAGTGTTGTACCGACTCGGATTACTGCAGTGAAATCGAGCCCAAATCTGTTACTTGGTCATTTACAATGGTGACACCAGTACGAGTGACAACACGGTAGGTAGGTTGGCCGGTAGGGGCTGTGGTTGTCGGGAACAGCTCGACGCGGTAGGTGCCCGAGGGCAAACCGCTAAACAGGAATGCGCCTGATGTGGCATCGGCTGCGGTGCTGAATGTGTCGGCGGGCGTGATGGACTGGCGGATGGCCAGCACCTGGGGCCGGGCAGCCGCCGGTGTAGCGGTGCCGCGTAGGCTGGCTCGCAACTCCTGGGCCAGCACCCGAATCACGGGCTTCAGCAGATACCGCTCTTTCTTGTCGTTGCCAGGGTTCCAGTTGCCGCGCTCCACAATGGATTTGGCCACGTCGAAGTCCAGCAGGAGTTGGAATGTCTGGTCGGCACGCACGGTCACGTTGTCCAGTTTCAGCTTCACGCCGGAAGACTGGCCGCTGGGCGTTTTCAGGTCGTAGCGCTGTCCGTCGCGCCCGATTACGTACGAGTCGGGGCCTAGTAGCAGGCGAATTTCCTTCAGGTCGCCGGGCTCAAAATCGGTGCTTACCAGTAGGGCCGAGCGGCCATTCACATACTCCAGCACATTGATAGACTGCGTCTGGAACGGCAGCGTCTGCCAGCCGTCGGGGTTATTTTCGTCTTTGAGGTGCACTTCTATCTGGCGCACATCCAGTACCACCTGCTGGAAGTCGCCGGGACCATCCATGAGGCGCACTTCCAGCTTGGTGTTGCCGGAAGCAGAGTCATCGTCTTTGCTGCAGCCGGTGAAAGCCAGGGCAGCCAGTAAAACTAGTGGGAGGAAGCGAGTCGGTTTCATAAGAGTGGAAAAGGAAGCGTGAGAAAGCAAAAACGGAGCAGTGCGGCGGTATACGTCCGCCGAGCTGCTCCGTTGTGGCAACAAGCGGGCCAGCAGATGGCCTGAACGTTGCGCAATAAAATTCTATTGTCCTTCTTTTTGTGCTATCCACCGGTTTTGGTGGTGTCAGGCTTTGTTGGCTCGGGTGTAGGAGTCGGGGTTGCGGTTGGCTCAACTGGCTTGGCGGGCTGCGTCTTGGGCTTGCCGAACAGGGAGTTGAGGCCTTTGGTGGCTTGCTCTTTCAGCTTGGCCTGGGCCTCCAGCTTTTTCTTCTCGAGTTCCTGCTGGGCCTTGGCCTGTAGTTCCAATTGCTTGCGTTGCAGCTCGCGTTGCAGGCTGTCCTGGGCTACTTTGGCTTTGGCCTGCAGTTGCAGCTTGGCGTCGTCTACCTTGGCCTGCACGATGTTGGTTACCAAGTCTTTGGCCTGCGCTTTCACGCTGCCCGTCGTCAGCTTCACCTGCGGGTTGCTCACGGTGCCGCCAATGGTCAGGCCCAGCGTTACCCGGTCCGTACCCTTAATGTCGGAAACGCCGGTGAGGCGCGTAAGCTGGCTGCTAAGCTGCGAGCCAAGCTTACCGGTAGGTACGTTCAGCGCCGTTACGTACTCTAGGCCGCCGCTGCTGATGTTGTTGGAGCCGCCCACCGTCATCTTGATCTGGCCCACGTTCAGGTCAAACGGCTTCACGATGAAGTTGCCGTTGATGATTTCGGCCGCCACATCTTTGTTATTCACCGCGAAGCTCTTCAGCTCCTGAAACTGGGTGAGGCTGCTGATTTTTTCCATCACCGGCGAGCCGCTCACGGCCGCGCGCACCACTTCAAACAAACCTTTGCCGGTGAGCGTGCTGTAGTTGGGCATCATGTCGGGGCCCATTTCGCCACTCACGTTGAAGTTGGTGGAGAACACGCCTTCCAAGTTATCAGCCAGCGGCACCAGCGTCTTGATGGAGTTGAAGGCCGAAAAGGCGTTCTGGAAGTTCAGGTTCTTAATGTTCAGCCCAAAGTTGAACTTGGGATGCGCCAGATTCTTGCTGCTGTAGGAGCCGGTAGTAGCAAACGCGCCGCCCAGTGTGTTAAATGTCAGGCCGTTGAGCGTGGCCGTCTGGTCGCGCACGCCCACGGTGCCCTTCACGTTTTCGAGCTTTAGATTGTCGTAAATCACCTGGCCCACAGTGGTGTTCAGCGTCAGGTCAAACTCCTTCGGAATCTGCAGCACGCCGTCGGCCTTAGTAGCAGCGGTGGGGGCTTTGGTAGCTGCCACCGCACCCTTGGTCGGCGTGGCCGATACCTCGTCTACCATCCACTCATTCACGTTGAAGCGGCTGGAGTTCACCGTCAGATTGCCACGCAAGGGCTGGCCGGGCACAAACAGATAGCCCATGTAATTGCTGATGGTGCCTGAGGCCGCAATATCCGACGAGCCCACGAAGCCGCTCATGTTCTGCAGCACAATCTTGTCGTTGTTGAACGTGGCTGTGGCTTTGGTCACGCGCATGCCCTGCGGCAGGTCGGCACTCTTATAGGTAATGTTCTGGGCATTCACGGTGCCCGAGGCCACCACCGTCTGGTAGCGGCCAGCCTCGATGTCGGCCATGTTGCCTTTGGCGGCCACGTTGCCGTTGAGGCGGCCCGTCACGGTCATGCCTTCCAGCGGGAAGATTTTCGTGATTTTGGTCAGGTCCACGGTGCCTTTCACGTCGGCATCGAAGCGCAGCTTGTCTACGCCCTGTGTACTCACGCGGCCTTCCAGTGGCTCGCCATCTAGCAGCATCCGAAAGTTGCTGATGTCCACGCGCGTATCGTTCAACTGGCCCGTTGGGTTGTTCACTACGCCCGCCACGGTCAGGTTCTCGATGGGCGCCGGAAACTGCTTGCTCTTCACGTAGCCGTTAGTCAGGTTCATTTTGGCCTGCACCACCGGCATCTGGGTCTTGGAGTAGATGCCCTTGGCGGTGCCATCCACGAACAGCTTGCCGCGCAGCAGCAGGTCCTGCACCGGATACACCTTCATCATCTCGGCCAGGTCCACATTGGCCTTCACGCGGCCATCCACCTTCATCGGCTCCAGCCCATCAATGGCCACGTTGCCGTCAATTGGGTTGGCGCCCAGGTCCAGGTGAAACTGCTTCACATTCACTTTCACGTTGTTGGTGAAGCCCGACGGGTTGTCCACCACCATATCTACGTTGATGTTTTTAGCGGCCTGCGGCAACTGCGGGTACTTGAACATGCCGTTCTTCACCTGTAGGTTTACGCCGTAGCCGGGCATTTTCACCTCGTTCTGTACACCCTTAAAGTAGCCGTCAAATGCCACCTTGCCGCTGGCCTCCACGTCCTTAAATTGCTCAGTATATACACCTGGTACCAAGCTCAGAATCGTTTTGAAGTCGGTTTCCAGCGCCTTAAATGTCAGGTCGTATGTGATGTCGGTGGCATTCGGTAGGCCGATGGAGCCCTGAAACGAAGCCGGAAAATCGTTCAGCTGCACCTTGTTGTCCTTGAACGTGAACAGCATTTTGTCCAGGTCCATGGCCATGGTCACGTCGGCCGTCAACTTCTTCTTGCTCACGTATTCGGTGCCGTCGTAGGTCATCGAAAACTGGTCGGCCGTGGTCTGGCTCACCATGTCGAAGATGTTGCTGGCAAAGTCGCCGGAGCCGGTGTGGTTTAGGCCGCGCAGCTCCATGTTAAAGGGAATCGTACGGTCCTCGTAGCGCAAGTGCCCGTCGGTCACTTCCCATTTGCTGATGGCCAGGTTTAGCGAAGTCGTATCCTGTCCCTGGGCGGCCGCGGCCGAGTCCGACAGCATCACGTCCCAGTTGGCCTTGCCGCTCTTTAGCACCTTCGCGCTGATTTCGGGCCGGTCCAGCAGAATGCTCTTAATCTTGATTTGGTCGCCGCTAATGACGCTCATCAGGTCCATACCCACTCGGAAAGAGGGCAGGTAGGCCAGCGTGTCGCGCGCAAACGAGTCTTTGCCAATCACACGCAGCTCGTCAATGCCCAGCGCCAGGTCCGGGAACGTGCTCAGCAAACTAAGGCTGACGTTGCTTGGGTTGTACTCCACCTTCGCATCCACCCGCTCGGCCAGCTGCTTATCGAGGGCCTGCTTGATTTTGTCTTTGAACAGTAACGGGGTGAGAGCCACCGCCGCTACCAGCACCACCAGAAAAATCAGTAAGCCAATCCAGAATTTGCGCATAATATGAAAGGGTAATGAAGGAAAAACAAAGAGCAGGCCGCTGCTAAACTGCTACAGGGCTGACCAAAAGCCAAGCGCAACGCGCCGTACGAGAGAGGTAATACAACCCGCTATAGTTGCACTTTGGTCCGGCGGGCAGAAGCCGGGCAACAATGCTGCCGCTATCCGCAGGCGCATAGCTGGTCTGTTGCAAAAGTAGCAGCCTCAGCTTGCCGGTGCAGTAGGCCCGGTCTGCAAAATCAGGCCTTTGGTCGATTTATGGGTCTGATATACCGTTATTGAGCAGGGAAATTGGCAATTTAGTTTCCGCAAAGAGAACTGGCCGCGTACGATTCGGGGTCGGAAGGCGTTTAACAGCTTGATGATGGGGCTATTGCTACGGAGAAATAACAGCTGCTATTGCGTGCCGCGCCGCCTGCGCCAGCCCCTGACGGCTGTTGCCGTTGTACTGGCCCTGCCTGCCGCCGCGCAGGATCTGTACTTCTCCCAGCCATATGCCACCCGCCTGCACCAGAATCCGGCTTTCGCTGGTTTGCTCGATGATGCTAGCGTTACGCTCAGCTACCGCAACCAGTTCCCAACCCTGGCCGGCACTTTCCAGACCAGCCAGCTCGCCGCCGACCTACGCTTCAAAGACCAGCACAGCGCCGTGGGGCTACTTGTGAACCACGACCGGACCGGCGGACTCGGCTACACACGTTTTGAGGTAGGTGGCATCTACGCTTATCATATCCGCATCAATGAGGCACTGGCCTTTAGCGGGGGCCTACAGGCAGCCTATGGCAACCAGCGTATCAGCTACGGCAACCTAGTGTTCGGTGACCAGATTTCGGAAGATGGGTCCACGGCGCCTACCACCCGTGAGCCGCTCGATTTCAATCCTGTCAGCTACCTGAGTCTGGGCACCGGCCTTATACTATATAGTGAGAACTTCTGGGTGTCGGTAGCAGGGCATCACCTCAATCAGCCTGACTTAGGGTTCCGCTCTCAAAGCAGCCTACCACTCCGCTATGAGCTAAGCACCGGCTACAAGCACTACTTCGTGCGGCGCACAGAGAAGCGCGTCTACCGCGAAATCAGTGTAACGCCTACCGTGCATTATGTACGGCAGGGCGGTTCGCAACGTGCCGAGGCCGGATTGTACGCTACCGTGACACCTATCACACTGGGTGCCCTGTACCGCGGCATTCCATTGCCCGGCGCTCCACGTCCTCAACAAATTCTGACGGCCATTGCCGGCGTTAGTGTAGGAAGTTTTCGAGTGGGCTATGCTTATGATGTGGGCCTGAGCAGCTTGAGTGCCGACTTAGGTGGGGCCCATGAAATATCTTTGACCCTGCGTGCGTTTGATTCGCTGGAAGCGGCATGGCGCCGACTGAAACGCAGAAATTCCCCGGCGCCTCCTTGTCCATCCTTTTGAATTGTTGTATTATTGCAGCAACTTGCCTTGCCTAACCTCTTTTCTAACAGGTAGTTTCAACTCAATCATGAATTTTTCCAAGTACCTGCGTTTTGCTGTCGTAGGAGCCTGTGCCTTGGCTTCCTGCAAAAGCGGTCCGCCCACTGCTACCAAACCCGGTAAGTACAGCTCGACGACGGGCATCGATTACAATACCGAAGAAGGGATGAAGGTGGCCGATTACAAAGGCATTCCGGAAGGTCCCGGCCTGATCTTCATCGAAGGTGGCCGTACGGTGCTTGGCTCGCAGGAAGAAGACGTAACGATGACTCACGACAACGTGGAGCGCACCGTTACTATCGCCTCGTTCTACATGGACGAAGCCGAAGTGGCTAATATTCACTGGCTTGAGTATCTGCACTATATCCGCAAAGACTCGTCGGAAGAATTCTATCAGTCGGCTCTGCCCGACACTACTGTTTGGGCCCGCGAGCTGTCGTTCAACGACCCGTACGTAGACTACTACCTGCGCTACCCCGGCTTCCGCTTCTTCCCAGTAGTGGGCGTAAGCTGGCTGCAAGCCAACGACTATTGCACGTGGCGTACGTCGAAGGTGAACGAAACACTAGCTTCTAACGCCGATGGTGGTGGAGGCGGTGGTGGCCTATTTAAGAAGAAGAACAAAGGCGGCGACGCAGCGGAAGGAACTGATGGCGACGGCAAAGCCAAAATTGCCATCGAAAACGGCAATACTCTGCCGAACTACCGCCTGCCTACCGAAGCTGAATGGGAATACGCCGCGCAGGCGCTTATCGGTACCCAGGAGACTGGCAACGAAAACCAAGAAAACAAGCGCATTTACCCATGGGATGGCCGTCAGGTGCGGAATCCGTACGGTGGCAAAATGGGCCAGTTCCTCGCCAACTTCAAGCGCGGCCGCGGTGACTACGCCGGTATTGCCGGCTCACTGAACGACGGCGCCATGATTACGGAGTACATTTACGCTTACCCGCCGAACGACTATGGCCTGTACAACATGTCGGGCAACGTGAACGAGTGGGTGCAGGACATCTATCGCCCGCTGTCGTTTGAAGATGTGGAAGACCTGAACCCCTTCCGCCGCAACGGCTTCCTCGACCCTTCGGAGAAGTACGACAAGAAAGGCTACCAGTCGCTCATCGATGACCACGTGCGCGTCTACAAAGGTGGTTCGTGGCGCGACGTAGCTTACTGGCTGTCGCCGGGCACGCGCCGCTTCATGGCCGAAGATTCGGCAACCGCTACTATCGGTTTCCGCTGCGCCATGATCAACGCCGGCTCGAACAAGTAAGAAGCCCTTATACCAAAAGAAGCCGCTCCTCATGGGGCGGCTTTTTTTGTTGAGCTATCTGTCGGCGCAGGCGATGGTGGCGATACTGACTTCGGCGGCCCCGGCGGCCAGGAGCACGGCGGCACAGGCTTCAAGGGTAGCGCCAGTAGTCAGCACATCATCAACTACCAGCACGTGTTTGCCCCGCACAGATTCTAGGTCGGCCACTTCAAATACTTCGGCTACGTTTTGCCAGCGTTGGAGGCGGTTCTTGCGGGTCTGCGAATCGGTGTGGCTGGTGCGGCGCAGAGCGGTGGCGTGCCAGGGCGTGTGTAGCGCTTCGGCCAGGCCCTCGGCAAACGGGTCGGACTGGTTGTAGCCGCGCTGGGCCAGCTTGCGCGGGTGGAGCGGCACGGGCACAATCAGGTCGAAGGTGAGGCCGGCGCGGACCAAGTCGTGGCCGTACCAGCGGCCCAGAGCCAGGCCTACGTCACGCTGGTTCTGGTACTTGAGTTGGTGAAGCAAGTGCTGCACCCGGCCGCGCCGTAGAAACCGCAAGTAGCTCAGGGCGTGGCGCACCGGCAGCTTGCCCCAGAACCGGCGAGCCAGCGGGTTTTCGGCCTCGGGCAGCAGGTGGTAGTCGGTGTAGGGCAGCTGGGCGCGGCAGCTGGTGCAGAGGTGTTCCTCGCCGCGGGCTAGCGGCTCCTGGCAGCCCAGGCAGGTGCGCGGAAAAATCAGACCCCAGAAGTCGGAGAGGATAGTGGCAGCGGCGGCGCGCATGGCGGAATAAGCTACAGGATAGATAAAGGTGCAGAAACTGTAACGGGTGAACTTCTGCCTAATTTTGTGGTTTACCCGAACCGGATGGAAAGTAGCAATTTGCCGGCACAATTGCTGTTGCTGCAGTTACTCTTCGCGTATCGCCGGGCGGTGTCAACGCAGGGCATTCACAGCACGAAGCAGCAGCTTCGCGCTACATTCACATCATCACATCATCACCGATATGTCTCAGGTCACTGAATTCAACGAGTACCGTCAGCGCATGAACGAGAAGATCATGGCGGCGGATAACAAAGTCATCAAGCGGTTCTTCAACCTCGATACAAACACCTACCAAGCCGGCGCCGTGGACGTGAAAACCAAGGAAATGCTGGGCCTGGCCTGCTCCATGGTGCTCCGCTGCGACGACTGCATCAAATACCACCTCGGCAAATGCCACGAAGAAGGCCTCACGGACGCGGAAATCTATGAAGTGTTTGCCATTGCCAACCTCATCGGCGGCAGTATTGTGATACCGCACTTTCGCCGCGCCGTGGAATACTGGGAAATCCTGAAAACCGAAGCTGTAGAAGCTGCGCCCGAACACCGGCACGAGGTATGAGCACCATGCACCCCGACGAAACCGAAACCGAGTTCGAGCAACGCTGGTGGGAGTTTATGAACCAGATGCGTGAGCGGTTCGGCAAAAAGCCCGACCTAAACGCGCTGCTGCTGCTGATTGGCGTGCAGGAGCTGGGGCAGGGCGCGGGCCCCTTCACGAAGGAGCAGAAGCAGGACCTGATGCACATTGCCACCTGCCGCCTGTTCAGCCTCTCGGGTTACTACGAGCTGGAGCAGGTGGATGAGGAAGGCTGGCCGCATTTCCGGCTGGTGAAGCCTGTACCGTTTGCCAGCCTCAAAGAGCAGGAACGGATGCTCAAATGGCACATTCTGGAGTATTTCGCCGAAATGGGCGACGAGTAGCTACAGCCTTCTGTCATCCTGAGCCTGCGAAGGACCCTCTCACGCGGGAACAACTGCCGTGAGAAGGTTCTTCGCAGGCTCAGGATGACAGGCATTCACTCATCTATTCATTCAACTCACGCATTGAATATCATCAGCTACAACGTGAACGGGCTACGTTCGGCGCTCAGCAAAGGCCTACTGGAGTGGGTGCGGGAAGCGCAGCCAGACGTGTTGTGCGTGCAGGAAATAAAGGCTGGCCGTGAGCCACTCGATGTGTCGGGTTTTGCGGAGTTGGGTTACACGGCCTATCTGCACCCGGCCCAAAAACCAGGCTACAGCGGCGTGGCCACCTTCTCGAAGTGCACGCCAACGGCCGTCGTGGAAGGCTGTGGCACCGAGCTATACGACTTTGAAGGCCGGGTCCTCCGGCTGGATTTCGAGGATCTATCGGTGCTGAACGTGTACATGCCTTCCGGCACGAGCGGGCCCGAGCGGCAGGCGTTTAAGGTGGAGTGGCTACACTTTTTCCGCGCCTATGTGCGGCAGTTACGGGCTGAAGGCCGCCGGCTGGTTATCGGCGGCGACTTCAACTGCTGCCAAACGGCTATCGACCTGCACAACCCCAAAGCCAACCAGAACAGCCCTGGCTACACCCCGGAAGAGCGGCAGTGGTTTCAGGATTTCCTGGCCGATGGTTTCACGGACTCTTTCCGCCACCACCACGGCGACGCGCCAGGCCATTACTCCTGGTGGAGCTACCGGGCTGGTTCGCGCGCCCGCAACGTCGGTTGGCGCCTCGACCACCTGCTCGTGGATTCTGAACTGTTGCCACGTGTGACTGGTGCCGGGCTGCTGCCTGATGTAGTGCATTCCGACCACTGCCCGGCCTGGGTGACGGTCTAGGCGAGCAGCATTTCGGCCACTTCGCGGCCGGTAGCCATGGCGGCATTCAATGAAGGATAGGCCGTGTAGTCGCCGCAGCGGTAGAGGGTGCTAGTGAGGCGCAGCTCCTGGCAGGGCGGTTGGCCGCCAGGGTACACGGGTAGCGCATGCGGCAGGTCATAGGTGCGTAGGTGCTGCCACCGGGCTACTTCTTCCCCGAACCACAGCATCAGCTCCGCGCGGAGCAAGGCGGTAAGCGTGGTTTCGGGTAAGCCATGTTCGCCGTGGGTGCTTACTGAAACCAGCGTGCGGCCCTCCGGCGCATAGTCCGGCGCCACATCAGAAGGGAAGCTTACGTTGTGGGCCAACTGGCCCGGCATGGCGTTCAGGCGCAGCAGCCTGTCCTGGCGGCCGGGCGAGGAAGGCGCCGAGAAATACGTGCAAGTGGTGCGCCGCCAGGCCGTGGCATGCAACTGCGGCAGATGCGGGAGCAACCGGGCCGTAGTGTTGCCATCGGTAGCTACCACTATGGCTGCCGCCTCCAGCGTTTCGCCGCCGCGCAGCCGGACGGTAGTGCCTTCTACGGCTTCGGCGGGCGTGTTGAGGCGCACGGTGCCAGCAGGCAGGCGTTGGGCCAGCTGCTCCGGAATCTGCTGCATGCCCAGCGCCGGCACGGCAGCTTCGCCCTCGATAAACTGTTGATAGACAAACTCAAAGAAATTGCTGCCCGTGCTCAAGCCCCGGTCGAGGAACACGCCCCCGAAGAACGGCCGGAAGAAACTGTCGATGATATGCTCGCTCCAGCCGTAGCGCCGCAGAAACGTGAGCGTGTCGGTGGAAGGACGCGCCAGGAGCTCCTCGCTGCCGCGTCGGCTTACGTGCTGGGCCAAGCTGGCAATGCGCAACTTGTCAGGAAGGCTACCAATGGGCGACACGGCCGCCGACAGGGCCGCGGCCGGCTGGCGCAACGGGTTGCGCAGCGTCGTTTCCTGGCCCGAAGCCAGCCGGATAACGGCTCCGGATTGAAACGCTTTTAGATTCAGAGCGCCGTAGTCGAGCAGCCGCTGCACTTCCGGATACTTGGTGAGCAGTATCTGAAAGCCATGGTCGAGGCGGAAGCCGTCGGGTGTTACATCGGTCCGGACGCGGCCCCCTACGGCTTCTGCGGCTTCCAGCACCACCACGGCGCGGCCGGCGCGGTGCAGGTAGTTGGCGCAGGTGAGGCCGGCCATGCCAGCCCCGATAATAACAATAGGCGCGGAAGAGGAATCAGGAGTAGTCATATCAGCCCCAAACTCCAAAACCGGCTCGAAGGTTAGGAAACCAGCCGGAAGCCCGACTATTCAGCGGCCGGACAGGGCGGGCCCAACTCATAGGCTTCGGCCTTGCTGTAAGTGTCCCAGTCGGCCAGGTCCAGGCGCGACTCGTCCCGGTACGACTCCATCTGTTCGATAAGTATGCCGCTACGGAAGTGCCCCTTCATGAATGTTTCTCTCGCTACAAGGCTTTGGTCGGATAATCTGCGCAACTGCCAGCGGCCATCAGGAATGCCTTGTACCACGGCACCCCGCAACTCCATACCGATTTCCCGGCGGTACCACGTGCCGTTGCCATCCTTCACCAACTGCTGGCCCGACTCTTCCCAGAACTGCTGAATCAGTGGGTCCTGGCCGTTGCGGAAACTCAGAATCTGGCGTGGCTTTCCTGACGGGTACCAGTAGGCCCAGTCACCCACTTGCCGCCCAGCCATGTAGCGCCCGCGCGCGGCCAGCTCGCCGGTAGCATGGTAGGTTTCGAACACGCCTTCCTTGCGGCCTTCGCGGTAGGAGCCCTGTAGCAGCAGCAGGTTGTTGGTCATGCGGTAGTCGCGCACGTAGCCCATGAAACGGCCGGCACTATCGAGGCGAGTGTGGCGGCGGATGGTAGCGCAGCCCGGCGGGGTCAGAAGGTAGTCTTCGGAATAGAAGAAGCCTACGCTGTCTTTGCCCAGCACCCGGTAGCACTGGTCAAGCGAAGCTTTTGCTGGCAGGCTTCGCTGGGCCCACGCTGCCGAACCGGTAAGCAGCAAGGCACTAATCAGTAAAGCTGGCCGGCAGTTACTCATGAATAGCATCATACTGGAGATAGGCAGCAGATTGGATAGCCAACTAATCAACGTGTCGTGCGATGCCGCGGCAGCTTGCGGGTTTTCATGGTCCAGAATTCGGCCACGCCGGGGCGCTTTAGGGTCAGGCGCCAAGCGCCCATGCTCTGGCCCAGCGCGTAGCCGGTAGCCTGGTCCTGCGGGTACTGCTTTTGGATGAGGGCGTAGTCAGCATTACGGATGTCTTGGCCTACTTCGCCGTGGCAGCGCAGGCATAGCGCATCATTTATCGTAATAGGGCGCTGATAGAAGAAGGTTTCAGTGTTGGGGCGCGCAATTTGGCGGGCAGTATCGGGCTGCAGGTCAGCGGTTGTAAGCTCGGCTAGGTGTGCTGAGTTGCGCGGTTTGCTGCTTACGCGCCGTACGCTGGCCTGCAGGGTTTTCGCCACCGAGTCTACGGCCGGAAAGGTTTCGGGGCGGCAGTAGGGTAGGGCCGCTGCTATGCCGCCCTGAGCCAGTTTCTCGGTGAGTACGCGGAGCAGTTCCCGGTCGGCGTGGCGTGTGAGTGAGTCGCCGGACCAGCGCGTAGCGCGCAGCAGGTCTTCGGGCATAATGCGCTTCACCTGCCAGTTCTCTGCCTCTATGCCAATGCGTTGGCTTTCTTTAAGGTGCTCAATCTGGTCGGGGCGGCAGGCAGCCGAGAGCAGCAACAGGGCCGCTCCGGCGGCGCGAAACAGGTGACGCATGGCGAAAGACGATGGAAAGGAGGGGCAAGATAAACAAGCCACGCCGCCGTTAGGTTAGCCTACCCAGACTTCGTCACGAGCAGCAGATAGGCAGCAACGTAGTTGCTTTTCGCGGGCCTGCGGCAGCGTCTCTGCATTCCGGAACCGGCACCCCTGGCACGCGTGTTTGTTTTCAGTACCTTTGCAGTTGCAAATACAATTCCCTGAAGGCAAGATGCTAGATAAACTGGAGGCCATTCAACAGCGCTTCAACGACGTGAGCGAACTGCTGACGCAGCCCGACGCCATGAGCGACATGAAGCGTTTCAAGACGCTGAACAAGGAATACAAGGACCTCGGCAAAATTGTGACCGAGTATAAGGCCTACCAGAACGTGCTGGCCAACATCGACGGCGCCAAAGAAGTCATTGCTACCGAAAAGGACGAAGACTTCCGCCAGATGGCCAAGGATGAGCTGGAAAGCCTCTATCCGGAGCAGGAGCGCCTGGAAACCGTTATCAAAGAGCTGCTTATTCCCAAAGACCCCAACGATTCCAAGGATGTTATCATGGAAATCCGGGCCGGAGCGGGCGGCGACGAGGCAGCTATTTTCGCCGGCGACCTGCAGCGTATGTACATGCGCTACGCCGAGAAGCACAACCTGAAAATGGACCTCATTGATGCCACCGAAGGCACTTCGGGGGGCTACAAAGAAATTATTCTGGCCCTGAAAGGCGAGGACGTGTACGGCAAGCTCAAGTTTGAGTCGGGTGTGCACCGCGTGCAGCGCGTGCCGGCCACCGAAACCCAGGGCCGCATTCACACTTCCGTGGCCTCCATTGTGGTGATGCCGGAAGCGGAAGAGTTGGACGTGCAGATTGACATGAACGATGTCCGTAAAGACCTCTTCATGTCGTCGGGCCCGGGCGGACAGTCCGTAAACACTACCTATTCGGCCGTGCGTCTCACTCACTTGCCTACAGGCCTCGTGGCGCAGTGCCAGGACCAGAAGTCGCAGCTCAAAAACTTCGATAAGGCGCTGCAGGTACTTCGCTCTCGCCTCTACGAAATTGAGCTGGCCAAGAAAAACGAAGCCGAAGGCGCTGCCCGCAAAAATATGATTGGCGGCGGTGACCGGTCCGATAAAATACGCACCTACAACTACCCGCAGGGCC
This sequence comes from Hymenobacter sediminicola, assembly GCF_014250515.1. Classification (NCBI taxonomy): domain Bacteria; kingdom Pseudomonadati; phylum Bacteroidota; class Cytophagia; order Cytophagales; family Hymenobacteraceae; genus Hymenobacter; species Hymenobacter sediminicola. Next base: position 167,475 of record NZ_CP060202.1, read on the forward strand.
GCGTAACCGACCACCGCATCGGCTTCACGGTATACAACCTGGCTAGCGTAATGGACGGCAACATCGACGACTTCGTGGAGCAGCTACGCCTCGCAGAAAGTGCTGAGCGTCTGAAGGAAGGCGTTTCGTAATTTATTGCTGATCTACTCGTTCTGTCATCCTGAGCGGAGCGAAGGACCTTATCACGCCAGACGAGTTGTTGTATTGACAACCGTTTAGTTGATGCGAGAATCCTTTGCTCCGCTCAGGATGAACTTGTTTATATAAGTTGCTGCGTATGCGCTTTTTACTCCCGTTGCTGCTCATCTGCTCGGCCCTGCTGTGCCTGCTACCCGGCTGCGAACCGAAGGAAGACCTGCTCACCACCGACGCCAGCGCCAAGCTGGAATTCTCACGTGATACGGTCATCTTCGATACTGTTTTTGCGCAGGTCGGTACCGTCAGCAAGCGCCTGTGGGTGTACAACCGCAACAACCGCGCAGTAAAGGTGGACCAGATCCGGCTGTCTGATACCAACCCCGGCACCTATTCACTTATTATTAACGGTGATGAACGGCAGGCGGCAGCTGGCCTCGAAATTCGGGGCAATGACAGCCTGCTTATTCTGGTGAAGGCTAAGCTCGGGCCTAGCAACCTGACCAACAGACCCTTCCTGGTAACGGATCAACTCCTGTTTACAACCAACGGCAACGAGCAGGACGTGAAGCTGGTTGCCTACGGCCAGAATGCGTATTTCCACGGTCCGGAAGAGCGAATCAGCCGCAACACTACGTGGCCCAAAAACCGGCCGCACGTTATTTATGGCGTAGTGGTGGTGGATGCCGGTGTCACGCTGCGCATTCAGCCGGGCACCCGCATCTATTCTCATGCCGGCGCGGCGCTGGTTGTGCGTGGCACGCTGCTGATCAACGAAAACACTACGCCTGCCACCGAGCTGGCTCCCAACGATACGGCCACATTCGTGCGCTTCCAAGGCGACCGGCTGGAACCTTTCTATGCCGAAATTCCCGGGCAATGGGGTGGCATTCAGTTTGATGCCAGCAGCCGCAATAGCGTGGTGAACTTCACGGAAATCAAGAATGCTGCGTTTGGGCTGGTCATTGCCAACGTCCGCAACCAGTTGCCGCACCCGCTGGTCACGGTTAGCAACTCTATATTCCGCAATATTTCCGGCGCAAATCTGTCCTTCAATGGCAACGGCAACGGGGCTGGCATCATTGGGCTTTCCGGCGACTTCAATCTGACCAACTGCTTGTTTACCAACTGCGGCGAATACGCCATTCTTGGTATTGGGGGCGGTGCTTATACATTGAACTACTGCACTATAGCCAACTATACGCCACAATTTCAGCGCAAAACTCCTTCTCTATTCTTCACCACGGAGCCTGCTTCCGACGAGCCGCTCATCAGCCAAATTACGGCCAGCATCAGCATTCGTAACTCTATTGTGTGGGGCTCCATCACGGAGGAGCTTACTTTCGAAAACAGCGACCAATACCGCAACAACATCAGCGTCCGTAATAGTCTGCTTCGCACCCGGGATTACGCCGGGGCGAGTGATGCAGCCGGCAAACCGGGGTTAGGCAATCCGGCGTTGAGCAACATCCTGAACGAAAGCCCCCGGTTTAAACGCACTCCGGAAACGGTGAACGACCGGTACGACTACCGTCTCGATACCTTGTCGCCAGCCAGCAACAAAGCAGTATATAACTCCGCTATACCGCGCGACCTACTGTTCAAAACCCGTAGCACAACTGCGCCCGACTTGGGAGCCTACGAGCGGGTAAACCCGTAGCCTGATGGTATATATCCAGAAACGACTGCGCCTTCCGGCTGTGCGGCGGGGCTTTCACCTTGTTACTGACTTGTTGGTAGCCGAACTCCCGGAACTAGAGCGGCTGCGGGTGGGCACGGCGCACTTTTTCATTCAGCATACCTCCGCCAGCCTTACCATCAACGAAAATGCCGACCCCACGGTGCGCCAGGATTTCGAGGCGTATTTCAACCATACGGTGCCTGAAAACGCGCCCTATTTCCGCCACACGCAGGAAGGCCCCGATGATATGCCTGCTCACCTGAAGGCCGCCATGCTGGGCCATGCCGTAAGCATCCCGATAACCAATGGAGAACTGGCACTGGGCACTTGGCAGGGCATCTATCTGGGGGAGCACCGCAACCAGGGTGGGCGGCGCTGGGTGGTGGCTACTCTGATGGGAGCGGAGTAGAATAACACTGGCATCACGCAGAATATTTGTGGGTTAGGCAGGCCGCCGCTGGCGCTTTTGCGTATGCAGGCAAAAGTTTTGCTGTTGCCATCATGCTTTCTACTCTGTTCTTATCTGCTTCCAAAGCCCTGCCCGCCGCGCTGCTCTACAGTGCGCTGGGCCTGCTGGGCTGTGGCATGGAGGACACCAGCCGTATGGTAGGAGCTTCAGACCCAAAGCCGGTGCAGCGGCAGCAAGCAAAGCCTGCTGTACGCAAGCAGCCTTCGGCTCCTAAAGCTGTCTGCACTCTCACCAATGATACATTGGCCGGGCAGCCTTTTGGGGCTGAGCCAACAGTGGAAGAACTGATGCGGGCCGGCGCCAAAGTCAGCTCCCGCAAGCCGTTTGCTAACTTGCACGTAGCCGGCCAGATGGATACCATCCTCACGCTGCGCCACCAAGGCAACCAGTTTGAGTTTTACCGCACGTTTGAGAAAGACCTGCTGCGCCAGGCGGTTATCACCAATTTCCGGCCGAGCTACGGGCAGCGGCTGCGGGCTACTCTCACCGAGTCGACGAGGCAGAACGGTGGCCCTTGCAACCAGCTTCGCATCCGGGACACAGAACGCGCGAACAACGTGTCGGCGACCTTTACGGCTGGCCAGCCCAGCGTAGCCCGTGTGCAGCCTTACTGGGACTAAACGCTGCGGTTAGCGTACTACCTTCACTCGTACTGAGTAGCGTACTGTGTCGAAGAGCACGAGCTTTTGCACGCCCTGCACACTATATTCTGCCAGCTGGCCATTAAGTATGCTCAGGCGCAGACGCTTCTGGCTATAGAATAATGGATTGTCCTGCCGGATAACAGCGGCTAGCTCCTGCGTGGGGCTAGCGGTGGCTGTTGCGGCAGCATTACCAATCACCAGCAGCGCCACGGGCGCTTCCGTACTTGGCTTCAGCTTGTAAGTACTGACACCGTCAGGGGTATTGTACGAGGCTGAAACAGATTTGGAGTAGGCACCCCGAAGGGCCGGCTTGTTGATATCGGCTTGGTAAAAAATCTGCAACTCCTTGCTCCAGTCGGTTTTCGTGACCCGGGTGGTGTCAGTGGTGCCGTTGCGCAGCTGCACCTGTTTCTCCACCACCGGCTGTTGCTGATTGAGGCGTGCTACCTGCCCATCCAGCAAGCCTTTCACGTCAAAGTAGTCGGGCTTGCGGTTGGCTGGGTTGGGGCGCACGGTGGCCTCTTCCGGCCCGCAGGCTGCAAGCAACAGTAGCGCCGCCATGGCCCAGCCGCGGTTAGGCACCGGGAGTGGCGTCAGGTTGGAGCAGGCTCTGGCCCGTCATGTCGGCGGGCTGTGGCAGACCCATCAGAGCCAGAACGGTAGGCGCAATGTCGCCGAGCTTACCATCTGTGAGGGTGCCGTGGTAGTTGTTGTCGGCCAGAATGCAGGGTACCAGATTGGTGGTGTGGGCCGTGTTGGGCGAGCCGTCGGCATTCACCATAAACTCGGCATTGCCATGGTCGGCAATAACGATGCAGGCATAGTCGGCAGCTAGTGCCGCTTCTACTACGTCTTTAGCGCACTGGTCTACAGCTTCTGCAGCCTTCACGGCAGCTTCAAATACGCCCGTATGGCCCACCATGTCGGTGTTAGCGAAATTGAGCACCACAAAATCAGCTGATGTAGCCTGCAGTTCCGGCACCAGCGCATCACGCAGTTCAAAGGCACTCATTTCAGGCTGCAGGTCGTAGGTAGCTACTTTGGGCGAGTTGCGCATGATGCGGGTTTCACCCTCAAACTCCTTCTCGCGGCCGCCCGAGAAGAAGAACGTTACGTGCGGGTACTTCTCAGTTTCCGCAATCCGGATCTGCTTCCTCTGATTGGCCTCTAGCACCGCACCCAAGGTGTTTTCGAGGTTGTCTTTCTCGAAAATCGGGGTGACGCCCGTAAACGTGGCGTCGTAGTTGGTCATGGTGAGATAATGCAGGTTCAGCCGGTGCATCTCAAACGCATGAAAGTCCTGTTGCGTCAGGGCCTGCGTGATTTCGCGGCCCCGGTCGGTGCGGAAGTTGAAGCACAGCACCACGTCGCCTTCCTGAATGGTGGCCAGTGGCTGCCCGTCAGCGGCTACTTTCACAATCGGCTTCAGAAATTCATCGGTCACGCCCTCCTTATAGGAGTCGAGCATGCTCTGAATCAGGTTTTGCGAAGCAGTGCCTTTGCCATTCACCAGCAGGTCATACGCCACTTTCACCCGCTCCCAGCGGTTGTCGCGGTCCATGGCATAGTAGCGCCCCACAATAGACGCAATTTTGCCGCTGGCCCCGCGCTGCAGATGCTGCTCTAGGTCATTGACGTAGCTGACGCCGCCTTTGGGGTCGGTGTCGCGGCCGTCGGTGAAGGCGTGAATGAACACATTGTGCACATCGGCGTCATGAGCCAGCGTGCAGAGCGCCTTCAGGTGGTCGAGGTGGGAATGCACGCCGCCATCGGAGAGCAGGCCCATTAGGTGTACCGGCTTGTTGTTAGCGCGGGCGTATTCGAAAGCTTTTTCCAAGGCGGGCATGGCCGCCAGCTTCCGCTCCCGAATGGCTTTGTTGATGCGCACCAGATCCTGGTACACCACGCGGCCGGCCCCAATGTTCATGTGGCCCACTTCGGAGTTGCCCATCTGCCCGTCAGGTAAGCCTACTGCTTCGCCGGAAGCTTGCAGCTTGCTGTGCGGAAACCGCTCAAACAAAGAATCAACGAAGGGCGTGCGGGCCTTGTCGATGGCCGAAACCTCTTTGTTCTGCGCCAGTCCCCAGCCGTCCAGAATCACCAACAATACCTGTTTGTTCATAAGCGCAAAGATAGGCGGCCTGCACCGGACCGACCACATTTTCTTATCTTGGCTCCCACGGCAAAAATAACCTCACGCCTAGAGCCTGCGTAACGGCAGCTTGGCATAATTTTCGCGCACTGGATGGTGAATTCTCTACTCTAAGATGAAACGTATCTTCTTCCCAGCCTTTCTGCTCGTGTGGCTGTTGCTGTCCTCGATGATGGTGCAGGCGCAGGGCGAGGCGTTTGGAGCTGTACGCGGGGCTCTGCGTAACGCTTCTTCCCGCGAATTGTCTCAGTATTTTGGTGCCACAGTTGGTATTAGCTTCGATGGCGACCGGCAGAACTATAGCTCCACACAGGCGGAGTTTGTGATGAAGGACTTCTTCGCCAAAACCGCACCTTCTACGTTCGAAATAGTGCACCAGGGAGCCAGCCAAGGTGGTATTCCGTACGCTATTGGTAAATACAATGGCAAGTCCGGTTCGTACCGGGTTTTCATCAAGATGAAAAATACCAATGGTGCTCTACGCATCGACACGATGGACTTCACCAAAGAATAGCCACGGCTATTATGGCACTAAAGAAAAAGGCTCCCGTGGAAGCGGGAGCCTTTTTTATGCCTGTTAAATCTTCGTTATTTAGGAACCGGTTCCACTACTTCCGCTTCACTGCTGTATTGGTGCCTCACCTACTTAGCGAGACGTAATTAGTCGCTGAAACCTCCTTCCGAAGCTGCTGGGTGCTTTGTTGTCGCCAGTCATAACCGGGTGTTACAGTTTGGCATAGTTCTCGTATATAGGGTTATACATGTTCAAGAACCTGATGAAACCTACTTTACTCTTCGCGTCTCTGACCCTGTTCTGGCTGACTCTGTTTGTGGGTGTCACGCAGGCGCAGAACGACACGTTTGCTCCCATCCGCAATGCTATCCGGAGTGGCTCGTCTCAGGAGCTGGCGCAAAGCTTTGGGCCCGCCGTGGAAATCAGCTTCGATGGTGACCGGAAGGGCTATAGCGCCACGCAGGCGGAAGCCGTGATGAAAGACTTTTTTGCTAAGAATGCCCCGGCCAGCTTTGATTTCGTGCATTCCGGCGGCAGCAACGACGGCAAACCATACGCTGTAGGCAAGTACGTGAGCAAAAGCGGTACGTACCGTATGTTCGTGAAGATGAAGCCGGAAGGCGGCCGGCCTGTGATTAACGCCATCGACTTTACGAAGGAATAGCGGCACCAGTCTTTATTTATCCGCCCCTGGCACTACGTAGTGCCAGGGGCGGTTTGCGTTTCGGGCTCTGGAGGCTTGTAGGACAGATTAAGGCCCACCGCTTTATATGGCCGGGTAATGGGGTGTTTTTGCTATTTTTGCACCGTGCAAAACACCCCCTACCTCACTTCCGAAGCTCTAGTTGATTTTATCCGCACTGCCCTCCGCGAGGATGTCGGCGACGGCGACCATTCCTCCCTGGCCTCAATTCCGGCCGACGCCCGCAACCGTGCCCGGCTGCTGGTGAAGGATGAAGGAGTGCTGGCGGGCGTGGAACTGGCCCTGCTGATCTTTAAAGAAGTAGACCCGGAGTTGCAGGTGGAGCCGCTACTGGCCGACGGCGCCCGTATCAAGCACGGCGACGTGGTGCTGACGGTGGAGGGCCGCGCCCAAAGCATTTTGACGGCGGAGCGGCTGGTACTCAACTGCATGCAGCGCATGAGTGGCATTGCCACGCATACGGCTCACCTCAACAGCCTGCTGGCTGGCACCAAGGCCCGCCTGCTCGATACCCGCAAGACCACGCCTAATTTTCGGATCTGTGAGAAATGGGCGGTGCTGATTGGCGGCGGCGTAAACCACCGCTACGGCCTCTTCGACATGATTATCCTCAAGGACAACCACGTGGATTACGCGGGAGGTATCCGGCAGGCTATTGAAGCCACGCAGGCGTACCTGGCCCGCACTGGCCGCAAGCTCCCCATCGAAATAGAGACCCGCACACTGGCCGAGGTGCAGCAAGCCTTGGATACCGGCGGCATCGACCGGATTATGCTCGACAACATGCCACCGGCTCAGCTTCGGGAAGCGGTGCAGCTGATAGCTGGGCGCTTTTCCACTGAAGCCAGCGGCGGTATCACAGAGCATACCATTGCGGAAGTAGCGGCTACCGGCGTCGATTTCATTTCGGTTGGGGCCCTGACTCATTCCACCAAAAGCCTCGATTTGAGCCTGAAAGCGTTTTAAATTCTGCGCGAATGGGTAGATGAACACTTGAGTGAAGGTTCATTTGCAGAGGCCACAGTAGGCTGCTCATTTGCCTTTTCACGCACTCACTATTTCTGAAAATGCAACTCCCCAACCAACGCGGCAGCTACCGCCAGCAGCAACAGTCCGCTGGCTCGCCGCTGGCTATCCGTACCAAGAAGCACCAGCTTGATACCAATATGTATACCCGTGTGGCCATGGCCCACGTGTGGCGCAAAGAATGGTGGTATGCCCTGATTCCCTTTGTACTAGGGGTGCTGCCGGCCGCCATCTGGCCCTCGTGGTGGTGGCTAGCTGCTGGGTTGGTACTGGCGCTGCTATTCGTGCTGCTGCGTTCTTCCCAGATTACGGCCGTGACGCAAGTAGAGCAGACCAAACCGCTGTTTGAGCGCATGAGCTACGTTATTGATCAGCGCCAGATTGGGCTGATGCAGAACGAGAAAGAAGGCCGTGGCATGGGCGTGAACTGGGACATGATTGGGAAAGTAAAGCGTGAGCCCGACGGTTATGTGCTGTGGTTCCGCACCCAGGAGGTACCCGCCGAAATTACGGGGTGGCGTGCCTGGGTAGCCCGCACCTTCGAGACGCCCATGTTCCTGCACATTCCGTTTAAGATCTTCAATTCGCCCAACGACCAGAAGCTGTTCGAATCATTGTTGCGGCGCAAAAATCTGCTGCCTGCTCTTGATGCGCCGGCAGACACTAAATAAGGAGGCGCCACCTCGGCGACCCACTTGCATATCTACTCAACATCATTCTCTTCTTCTCATGACTAAGCAACTCCTGCTTTCTGCCCTGGCCGTAGCCGCCCTTTCCCTGTCTGCCTGCAGCAGCGAGCCTTCTGACTGGCGCCCCGACAAGAAAGTATCCTTGGACATGGTGGAGCCCGGCTCCCGCTCTTCCGACAACTTCGACCAGCACACGGAAGCGGCTGCCAGCCAGCATAAAGGCGGTGCCATTGCAGAGCCTATCAGCTCGCATGCAACTCTGGACCAGCGTGAAAAGCCCTCGGCTGAGCATGCTACATCGGCGAATGCGCACGAAACGCTAAAGAACAAGAGCGACGAGACGGCAGAAGAAAAGGCTACTGTTGCTGACCCGGAAGCTAAAAAGCAATAATCGGTAGCGCATGCGTTTTTCTTTTCTGCGCTCTGTAGCGGCTGGTTTGCTGCTAGCCGCTGGCCTGACGGGTTGCGAAAGCAACACAGCAACAGTTAGCACTCCGGCCGCAACGGCCGCTGCTGCTGACAGCACTTCGGCTCCTGTAGTAGCCGCTGCCTATATCTGCCCGATGGCCTGCGAAGGCAGCGCCAGCGACAAGCCCGGCAAATGCCAGGTGTGCGAAATGGCACTTGAGCCCAATCCGGCTGCCAAAACCACCGTTCAGTAGGCTATTCCCTTTCTGTTCCACTTGCCCCGCAGCTTGGTAGCGTACTAAGTGCGGCGCAAGTGGAACAACTGTTGTTGAAGTTATTTTGTAACATTGTTGCAAAATAACCGTTTCTCTGATTTCGCTCCTTTAGCTGGCTTTTCTGTCGGCCCGCTTTGCCTTCCACGATGATGTCACCTGCTGCCGTTGAGCCGGAATGGTTTAGTACCTGGTTTGATTCTCCGTATTATCACCTGCTGTACCACGACCGGGACCAAGCCGAGGCGCAGGCCTTTATCGATGCACTGCTACGGTATTTGCACCCGAAGCCTATGGCGCAGCTGCTGGATCTGGCCTGCGGCAAAGGCCGGCATTCCATTTACCTGAGCGAGCAGGGCTACAGCGTGACCGGCGTAGACCTGTCGGCGGAAAGTATTGCGGCGGCGCAGGCTTCTGCACAGGAGCATCTGCATTTTCGGGTGCATGACATGCGTGAGCCGCTGCCCTGTGGTCCGTTTGACTTTATTTTCAACCTGTTTACCAGCTTCGGCTACTTCCAGCACGAGAGTGAAAACGTGGTGGCCTTGCGCAATGCGGCCGCAGCGCTACGGCCAGGTGGCAAAATGGTCATTGATTTCTTGAACACGGAGCGCACTGTGCGGGAACTGGTAGCGCATGAGCACAAGCTGGCGGGAGGCATTGAATTTCACCTGCACCGCCACCTCTACCACGACTTCATTGTGAAGGAAATCGACTTTCAGACGCCCGATGGTGAGCAACTACACTACGAAGAGCGGGTGCGGGCACTCAGCAAGGAGCGGTTCGAGGAATATTTCCTGATGGCTGGTCTGCGGCTGGTTGAGGTGTTCGGCGACTACCGCCTCACCCCGTATGATGAGCAAGCCAGCCCACGTATGATATTCATTCTTAAAAAGTGACGAGGTGATAGAGTAGCGAGACGACATGTGGCCAGCATACTCCTGCAAGGGATACTACTGGCCACGTTCACCTCACTGCTCTGCTAGCCTTCACCCCATCACCCTTCACCTTATCACCGCTATGTGGTTTGCTGTCCTGCTGTTGTTTCTTACCGTACTCGGGGCCGGCTGGTCTACGCGGCTAGTACCAACGGCCAGTACTATCTGGATGAAGCCTCTGCTGGCATTCAGCGGGGCATACCTGTTTACGCTTACCATCACGCACCTGCTGCCTGAGGCGCTGCTATTGGTGCCCGATGATATGCACCGCATCGGCTATTTTGTGCTGGCAGGGTTCTTTGGGCAATTGGTGCTGGAAGTATTTTCGCAAGGAGTGGAGCACGGGCACGTGCATCATCATACTTCTCATGTAGGGCATGTACCCTTTCTGCTGTTGTTCTCGCTTATTATCCACTCGTTTCTGGAAGGCAGCATTCTAGTGAAAGCCCCCGAGGCAGGCACCGTGAGCGACAATTTCTACGCCATTCTGACGGGTGTGGCGCTGCACCATATCCCGGCGGCTTTTGCCCTGATGGCAGCCCTGATGCTTCGACTGGGTACTTTCCGCCGGGCACTACCCTTTCTGGTGCTGTTTGCGCTGGCGGCTCCAGTGGGCATTGTGGTAAGTAACTTTGTGGTGCTGGAGCAACTACTTACCGGTGGCCTGTATGCGGCCCTGCTGGGTTTTGTGGCCGGCAATTTCCTGCACGTATCTACTACCATTCTTTTCGAAACCAGCCCGGAGCACCGCCTGAACATGCCCAAGCTGGCCGCTACAATGGCCGGCACGGCGCTGGCACTGGCAGTAGAGCTACTCTAGCTAAACGTTAGAGATGCAGCCTTAGCACTGCCTAGGGAGCTAGCTTATGCCCGCTAACTCATCGGCATCCAGCAGCGGACCTGTATTCTGTAACAGCGACTCCAACTGCCGGGCCCGGGCCCGCTGGTATACCAGCTCTGCCTGCAAACTGAGCAGCCGCTGCCGCATAGCCAGCACTACATCAATGCCCTCCCGGCTTAGGCCCAACTCGTGGTGCAGGCGGGCGAGGCGGGCCAGATGGTCGGGCTCGTCGCGGATGGTGCCCGGTGTGGGGCCCGTGCCCAGCAAGCCCAGTTCCACAAAGCCCTGCAAATCAGTTTCACTTAGCTCATACTGGCTGGCGCAGTCGTGGTACGTGATGGTGATGATGTGCGTTTCCATAGCAGTTGGGTTGATTGCTGCCGGTAAATAGGTTGGTTTTTCAGGCTGCAGTTCCGTCAGGACGCAGGGCCGCCAGTTGGCGGAGCAGCTCTTTTTCCTGCTCGGTAAGGTGCTGCGGAAGCTGCACCGTCAGGTGCAGATACAGGTTGCCGAACTGGCCTGCCTGCTTATACACCGGAAAGCCTTTGCCGCGCAGGCGTAGGCGGGTGCCATTCTGGGTTTCGGGCTTGATGTTGATTTTGACGGTTCCTGATAAGGTTTCTACTACCTGCTCACCACCCAGTAGTGCCCGGTACAGCGGTACCTTCACCTCCTGCGTCAGGTCGTGGCCGGTGCGGACGTAGCGCGCATCGGGCCGTACGCGTAGTGTGATGAAGAGCGAGCCATTAGGCCCGCCATTGCGGCCGGGCGCGCCCTGGTCGCGTAGCCGGATGGTTTGGCCGTCTTCCACGCCGGGCTGAATAGTGAGGCGCAGCTTCTTGCCGTTTACTGTGAGCGTGCGCGGGCCACCTTGGTAGGCGTCTTCCAGCGTCAGCTCCAGCTCGGCTTGGTAGTCCTGGCCAGCGCTGGCCCTGGTAGAGCTACGGCCGCCAGCGCCACCCATATTGCCGAAAATGGAGCTGAAAAAATCGGAGAAGTCGCCGCCTTCGCCAAACTCAGCACCTCCAAAGCCCCCGCCAAACCCACCAGAACCGCCCTGCTGTTGGTACTGGCCCCAGTCGAAGCCACCCCGGCCACCGGCACCGGCCTGCTGATAACGCTGCCAGTCGGCGCCCATTCGGTCATACTTTTGCCGCTTATCGGGGTCCGACAGCACTTCATTGGCCTCATTCACTTCTTTGAACTTGCGCTCCGCCTCCGAGTCATTAGGGTTTACATCGGGGTGATGCTGGCGCGCCAACTTTCGGTAGGCTTTTTTAATCTGGTCGGTGGTAGCAGTTTTGTCCACTCCCAGTATTTTGTAATAGTCCTTGTAATCCACGGGGCAAAAAGGTGAAGGAGGATGGTAGTGTGGAGCTTGTCAGATTTGTTTTTGGGCTAAGTCGAAGTTCAGACGAGAAACAATATCGGAAAAAGGCAAAAAAAGAATGCTTACTGCATGCTCCAAAGGCTATTTTTCAAACGAAGGCAGCTACAGGCAGGTTGCCGGAACATAACTGGCCCAGCTTTTGTAAATTACGCTTTCATTCCCACTTACATTTTTCACTTTTTCTCTAGAATGAAACGGACTTCAACGTTTGTTCTCACTTTGTTGCTGGCTGCCGGCTGTTTTGCTGCTCAGGCCCAAACCAAGCTCCCCCCCCGCAAGCCTGTGCAGCCCAGAGGGCGTATGGTTAGCAAAGGCGCTGCTACCCGGGATGGCGCCGTGATGAAAGACGGCAAGGTAGTACTGACCCAGAACGGTCTTACCAACCCCGTGTTGCAGGAAACAGCCCTCATCAACGGCACCAAGATCAAACCCGACGGTACGGTGACCATGACTGATGGCACCAGCACCGTCATGAAGGAAGGCGACTACATGTCGTTGACGGGCCGCCTGACTACTGCCGTAATGAAGGCGCAGCAGGATAGCCTCGCGAAAGCCGCGCAGCTAGACCCCAAAGGCAAAAAAGGCAAGAAGAAGGGCCGGTAAGCAATTCGCATACTACGGCCAGCAAAAGCGGGACGCCCTGAACCAGTGAGGTTTGGAGCGTCCCGCTTCTTGTTCATCACCTTGTGGCCTCAGCGCTGCGTGTAGTCCTGCAGAATCTCCACTGCCTCGGTATCACTTGTGGCTTCCACTACTTCGTTGATAACGAACTGCACCTCGGCTTCCGACCAATGTTGGGCTTCTGCGGCTTTGATGAAGGCTTCGAGCAGTACAAACCGGCCGGGTTTGGCGGGTAGCGTCCAGCTTACTTTTTTCTTGATTCGCATGCAGCAACTAGTTGTTGTGTTGTGGGCTCCTATCCTTTCTTTACCACCTTCAGTTGTACCGGCGCTACTCCGGCATCGATGATGCCTATTTTGCGGGCCGCTTTCTTGGACAGGTCGATAATGCGGCCTTTGGCGTGCGGGCCCCGGTCCGTGACGGTCACCTTGACGGAGCGGTGGTTGCGCGGATTTGTGACCTTTACTACCGTGCCGAACGGGAGGGTGTTGTGGGCCGCAGTGCGTTGGCCAGACCGGTAAATTGTGCCGCTGGCGGTTTTCCGGCCATCGAACTTGTCGGCGTAGTAAGAGGCATTTCCGCTCTGCGTAAAGCCTTTACCACCCGCGCATGCCCCCAGAAGAAGCGGACCGGCTAACAGCAGCGCCACGGCAGTAGCCGCCCGCTGGCAACAGGCCCACACGGTGCGTAAGGCGAAGTCTGATGAGGAAGGCTGCTCAGTCGGTGAAATACTCAGGTTCATACACAATGGGTTTATGATCAGCAGGACAACATCCAACGCCGCCCTTGCTTAGATAGGGCAAGATACCGTGGCATCACCAGCCAGCTGCCTGGGGTGGCTTAATTGGGCGCTCCGCTGGACTTGGGTGGGATGCGCATGGCCAGCAGCGTTTCAAAATTGCCCTGAAAAACATTGAAGTCCACAGTGCCCCGGATACCTGGGATATACGCCTCATCGGAGTGCTGCCAGATAATCCATTTTTCGCGGGGCAGGCTAGGCTGAGCTACCTCGTAGTGAGCCAGCCAAAGCGGATATTTATCGAAATGGCCGGCCAGGTGGCGCTTGTAGAAGCTGTAGTTGGAGTACAGAATAGGCCGAACACCGTAGTGGCGCTCTACCAGCCGTAGCCAAGTAGCTACGTTACGGCGCATATACGCTACGTCATGAAATTCAGCGTGTTCTACATCCAGCACAGGCGGTAAGTCGCCGGGCTGCAACGGGACGGTACGCGTAAACAGGTTAGCCTGCGCAGTACCGTCGTAGTTGGGCTGGAAGTAGTGGTATGCCCCTCGGTACACGCCTGCCTTCCGGGCGGCTTCCCAGTTGCGGCGGAACCGGGAGTCACGCAGCGTCACACCTTCCGAGGCCTTGATGAAGGCAAACTTTACGTTGTGGGTGGCCACTTCCGACCAATCGATACGGCCCTGATACGCGGATACATCAATGCCATGTACGGAGTAGCCATCCAGCAGCGGCGTTTTCTCGCGGCCGGTGAGGTGGCTGCTGATAAGCGTGGCCCAGGTCCGCCGTGCGTATCGGTTCAGCTGCCGCCGATAGTGCCCGTAGAGCGCCAGCCCCGCTACTACCAGCAACACCAGCGCCCAGCGTAGCAGCGGGCGTGACTTAGAGCGGCGGTAGGATGTGGAAGCAGGGCGTTTCATCAGCGTGGTCATGGCAAAAGTAACGCCGGACGGTTTGGGAATAGTGCCCACCCTAGCAAAAGGTACAGGGTGGCCGCTTTTTCCCGAACTTGCTGCTTCTCCTGCTTCATCCGCTGCTACTCTATGTCTGCCTCTTCAACTCCTGCCGATGCCCGCGACGAAAACGGCCGCCTTATTCGTGAGCTGCATGGCGTCACGTTGGCCTCTATCGTGGAATACCTGCATGGGCACTACGGCTGGCCCGGCCTCGATCAGCGCCTGCGTATGAACTGCTTTGCTGTGAATCCTAGCATAAAATCGGCGCTGGCTTTTCTGCGCCGTACGGCCTGGGCCCGCACCAAAGTAGAGGAGCTGTACATCCAGACGCGCACGGCAGAAGTGCAGGGCAAACCAATGCAATAGCCAGCGCCGCATCTGCCTTATCCTTCCGCTTCCCCTTTGTCTTTTACTTTATATGGCTGACGTTACCGAAAAATCAAGTCCGCTGGCTACGGCAGCGGGGGCTGTCGGCTTTCTGGCTTTCGAAATAGGGACCTATTACCTGTTGCGCTGGGTTACGTCGCCATTGGGTATGCCCGACCAGTATCAGCCGGAAAACACGATTGTGCCGAACTGGGCGAAAGCCGTGATAGTGCTGCTGCTCTATCTGCTGCTGGTAGTAGGGGCTGTCCTGACGCTCAGCAACCAGCTGCCTCGCCGCTACCGTGGCCAGATAATGGGGTGGTTTTACCTCTCGCTGCTGGCAGGCTTTGTTGTAGTGTTCATGATAATGGTCTGATTAGAAAGTAATAGAAATAAAAAAGCCACTGCGGAAGCAGTGGCTGGTGAGACAAGTGCCGGTCGGTCCCGGCGTTATAGGCAAGTGCTGAAACTAGCGCTGCTTGATTTTGATTTCGCGCTGCTGGCTGGTAGGGTCAGCGTACGGAATGCGTACGCGCAACTCGCCCTGCTCGTGTACCGCGTCGATGCGCGTCAGGTCCAGGTCAGCGGGCAAATCGAGGACGCGGGTGAACAGTGGAGCAGCCAGCTGGTCTTCGGGCTGATGACGGAATTCGCCAAACACCGACAGGCGGCTGTTTTTGAGCACCACATGGATATTTTCCGGGCTGACCGATGGGGCAGCCACTCGAATAACTACGCCCTGCTCCTGCTTGTCCACGCGCAGCTGGGCTTGCGCGATGCCCCCACCCAGCGTGTTGAGCAGATCCAGCTGCGGGGCCAGGTTACGGATGAATTCTCGGCTTATCAGGTTCATAGAGTGTGTTCCTCTCTTAGTGGTATGAGCTCTATTGCAAAGCATGTACCAACCTAGAATAGCTGTCTTAGATATCTGTTTGTTGCCAGTATGGCTGATTTAAATGTTTTCGTGGCTTCCTGTGCAGCCACTATGTCAGGCGTAGTAGGATGATGACGGTATACTACGTGCCAGCAGAAACCTTCTTGGGAGCCGAAAGAGGCGTACTTGCTTTAGGTATTACCTCAGAGCACTCAGCCTCTTTGAACTGGCTAGATCAAAAAAGCCCTGCCAGTATAACTAGCAGGGCTTCCTGACGAGAGAAGTTATAGCAGCTAGTGTGCTACCTGCACACGATGAACTTCGGTTAGCTCATTGTGCGATGCACGCACCATATAAGTGCCAGCAGCCAGGTCGCTCAGGTCCAGCAAGCCGCTGGCGGGCAGCTGCAACGTCCGCAACGTCCGCCCGGTCGCATCGAGCACCGTCAATTCTACTTTTTTGCCGGCAAATGCTGGGTTGAGCTTCAGCTTGATTGGCCCGGCCGTTGGGTTGGGATACGCCTCACCCGAAAGCAGCAACTGCCCACGGGTACCATTGGTGCGGGTGTACGTAATGCGGATCTTGGGCCGCAGGTTGTCCAGCGTACCAATGCTGTTTGAGGAAGGGGAGAGCGGTGCCGTAATGGCCGCGAAATTGGAATAGCCCAGGATATGGTCGACGACTGTGTACTGCGCCCAGTTAAAAGCATCAGTGGCAGCATTGCCGGTACCCACGCTGTTGTCCCAGTCGGTAAATATTTCCAGCGCCTGCCCGTTATAAGCAAAGGGTGCCGTGAGTGGGAATGCCACGAACCCTATGGTAGCAGGTAGGGCTTGGGTAGCATTGTTGTACACCTGCGTGGCACCAGTGGTGAGAGTCGCCCAGGGAGTAGCCGTAGTATAGGTGGCCTGAGTCGAGTTCTTCATCAGAATGCGGAATACACCCGTGCGAATAGTGGCAGCGGTATTCGTCTTTTCCCATTCTACCTGCGTGATGGCCGAACCGGGGGTAATACCGGCCGCTGTCAGCTCAGCCGCATCGAAAAGGTAGGCATACTGGCTGTAGTAGTAGCCGCTAGAGGCCGATGAGCGGTAGATAGGCCCTGGGTGATAGGATGGAGTGGCTACCGTACCGGTCGTGATAATGGCCGGGCTCTGTGCCTGCGCCACCGAAGAGGAGAGGCAAGTAACAGCCGTTATGGCTGCCAGCCCAAGGTAGCGCAAAGAAAACAGGGAGGAGAAGTGTTGCATACGCAAGGAGTAAAGTGAAACGGTACCGTAATATATAGACAAAAGATATGCTGTTGGCAATGAGAGGTGACTATTCGGCCGGAAGACGGAAGTGCGGGTTCTCAATGACTCCCAGTAGGTTGCCGAACGGGTCCTGCACGGAGCCCAGCAGAATACCGCCTCCCACGTCATGAATAGCTTCGTGGGCCGCCGCTCCCAACGCCAACAGGTGGGTGTAAGCTGCATGGGCCTCCGGTACGCCCCAGTACGTAATAGGGCCGCACTGTCCAGCCACCGGCGCGTCCGGCACCAGGCCTAGCTCATAGCCTCCCACATTGAAGCCCACATAAAATGGCTCATCGAAATACGGCTCTTGGCGTAGTGCCTGGCTATACCACAACTTGGCTTTTACAATATCCCCAGCGGGGTACACAACGGTGCGTAGGCCTTGAAGCATAGTAAGTAGGTGAGGAGTGAAGCAGTGAAGTTGGTAGAATAAGTGTGGATGGTAGCGCTGGCTTCTTATAGCGTGTCGGTTGCGGGTGTCACTGCGCGCTCAAACCGCATGCGGCCCTCAGTGTCGGGGTCGACAAGCTGAAAGTCATTGCGAAGCAGTACCTGCTCCGAGGCTGCATTATCGGGGCGTATATGAGCTATGAGGCGGCGCACCATACCCGTGCTTTCAGCCTGCTGAATCAGGCCGGCTACCAGTTCCGTCGCTAGTCCTTTGCCGCGCCAGTCGGCCGAAATAGAATAGCCGATTTCGGCGGTGCCAGCCGCGTCTGGTGGGCCCCAGAAACCGCCGGCCCCAATCAGCGTGGCTGGTTGCTCATCGGTTGCGCGCAGAATAGCATACCAGCCATACCAGCCGGCTGCCGTGCGTCCGCCGGCCGTGAGCTGGGCCAGGAAGTAGCGGCCGGCTTCCTCGTCGTACTCGCCCGGGGGCCAGTCGGCGGGCATGGCGGCCCCAAGCAGTACCGGAAAATAGTGTGGTTTATGTAGCTCGGCAGTGAGCAGCGCCCGGCTGGCAGCCAGCAGCGTGAGGCGGGGCGTACGGGTAATAAGCGGAATCATGGGCGAAATATACGGTTCGCTGCGTATGGGAGCGGCGGAAATACCTGGCCGCCGTATAGCAGATGGCTGGCTAGCCCCTAGCTTTGCACTTCTCGTTCCGCTTATTCCATGTCTGTGCCTGCCGCCGAATTTCTATTGCTTTCCTATCGAGCTGATTTACAAGTGCTAGTAGGCCGGTGGATGCGCGTAGTGACACTAGCCGAAATGCAGCAGGGCTACGAGCTGCTGTTGCAGGCTGCAGTGGAGCACAGATGCCGCCAATGGCTGCTGGATACCCGCCGCCGCAACAACACCGACGAGGAAGGCGCCCACTGGATGACCCAGGAGTTTCTGCCGCGTCTGCAAGGCCAGTTGGGTGGCACCACGGCGCTGGCGTATCTGCTGCCGCCTGTGCACCTGCGCAACGCCGCCGCCGATGCTGCCTTTCCGCCGGCGAGCTATTTCAAGGACAAACCCTTTATCTCAGACCGGTTCATTGATGAGCGCCTAGCCATAGAATGGCTGCAGTTGCAACAGAGCCTGGCTCCTGCCAGCTGAGAAGAACTACTCAGACCTCCTGAAACGGCAGGTCCATCACAATGGCCTCTAGTGCTTCGGCTACCGTAGCGCCAATGTAGTATAGGCCTTCTTCGCAGGCACCGTAGAAAGCCCCATTAGAAGCCACCAGCAAACAAAGCGGATCGGTATAGGCTTGGCCGATGATGCTGAGTGTGCCCCCGGGCACGCGTGGGACATAGTCGCGGCGCAGGCGCTGCAGGTCAAGTACGGTGGCCGCCTGCTGCACCTCAAACTGCACTGAGGCAATGCTGTGGTCTTGCCGGGCAAAGTAGCAGTGCAGGCCTCCAAACTCGCTGAGAAAAGCGGCTGCCGTCGGCAGCCAAGGCATCTGCACGGCGTGGGCCGCCTGTTGGTAGGCCTGCGTGGCTACGGCCCGGCCGGGGTGCCAGCCGGCTTCCGTCAGTATGTGGTGTACTTCTCCTGAAAAAACAACCATGGAAGCAGGGCAGGCAATGGAAGGCGCAAGATACGGAAGGTTGAGCCGCATTACTACTCCGCAACCTGTGGTCCAGGTTCGTAAAACAGAACAGGGGGTGGATATAACTAACTGTAAGCAAGGTGAATGATACTCGAATATGGATTCTGCGCGCAGTGCAATCGAGCCCTGCAGCCACCCATAATCTAGGCGGATGAATACAGCAACAGGCCCTACTACGGAGCGGGTAGCAGGGCCTGTTATGCGCCGATTAATAACTATGGCTGGCAGCAAGGTGCGTGTCAACGCAGTCCAGCACGTCCTGCACGGTACGCAGTTCCTCGAGCTCGGCGTCGGGAATTACAATATGGAACCGGTACTCTAGGTTCATCGTCAACTCTATCAGGTCGACGGAGTCAAGCCCGATATCGTGTACTAGGCGGGTGGTGGGTTGAAGCAGGAGGTTAGGGTTGCGGCGTTTGCGGCGGAGCATCCGTTCCACCTGATACTTAATCAGCTGTTCCATGGGACAGGAAAAAAACGGGTGTGAATAGTAGCCTAGTCGATGCTGGAAAGCAGCAGTGTGGTATCGTCGGCCGGCGGGGCTGCTAGGGTGGCTACAATGGTGGCGGGGGCCAGATAGTCGCCGGGGGCAACCGTGCGGGTCGCCACAATGCCATCCTGAGGAGCCGTCACGAACAGAAAGCTTAGTTGTGCAGGCGCTTCTGCCAGCTTCTTTTGCGTGCCGGACACTAGGTCTTGCGCGGCGGCCAAGGCGTTGGCTGAAGCGGCCGGACGCTGAGCGGCCAGTACGGTATAGGCCTGCTGCTGCTGCGCCAGCAGTAGCTGAAGCCGGTGCTGTTCGGCGGTGCGGAGCTTTTCTGTCACTTTTACCAGCACTTGACCTTTGCGCACGCGCTGGCCCGCTGAAAAGTACACTTCCCATACCCGCCCTGCTATGTTGGCGGGTACGGCTGTGCCGGGAGCGGCAGAAGGTAGTGGTGCTTCAGTAGGCGGCGCGAGGTAAGCGGTGATGGTAGAAGGAAGGGTGTCCTGGGTGGCTTCGGGCAGGGCACTGCGCAACAAGGCAATGCTTCCGGTGGCTCCCAGCAGAACGACAAATGTCGTCCTAATGAGCTTTTTCATATAAGGAGGTAGTCAGCGCAGCCGGACCCTGAGCAGATGCGCGACAAGTGTTTGGGTGTGCACAAGGGTAGTGCCTGAGAAAGAGTAGGTAACTGACTTGGTTACATTTAGCGACGTATAAAAGCTTATGCCGCTGCCGTGCCGGGACAGCCACAGTCGGTGGGCAGGCGGGCGGCCAGCTCCTGCATCACCTGCTCCAGCGACACAGCCGCCAGCGCCTGATGCATGGCTTTTTCGGCGCTGCCCAGCAGGTCTTCGAGTGTATGCTGCATCACGCGGCCCAGGTCGCAGTGCGAGTTGGGGTTGGTGCTGCCCACCGCAAACAGGTCGGGTTCCTGCTCCCGCATTGCCTTGAACACATCCAGCAGCGAAATGCCGACTGCGGGCCGGGCCAGCAAGGCACCGCCGCCCGCTCCCAGTTGGGTGCGCACAAGGCCGGCACTGCGGAGCGTACCCATCAGGCGGCGCACTACCACCGGATGCGTGCCCGCACTGCTGGCCAGTACCTCCGACGATACTGGCTGGCCCTCAGCGTGAGCCAGATAGGCGAGAATGTGGGTGGCAACCGCGAAACGGGTGTTCATGAAATAAGTGTAACTGATTCGGTTGCAAATGTACGCATTTAAAAGAGGGTGGACAATTTTCTGGAGCAAGTAAGCAAGTAGCCTGGCCGCAGCGTATTCGGGCAGACGTCTGCCTGTCCGAATTACTTTATAGTAGCTCGCCTAATTTTCGGCAGCTACCAGACAGGTCGATTCCCGGATGTGGAATTAGTCCTTCCAGACCCCAAACTTTCCTGCCTGATAATCTTGGTATGCCTGCCGGATTTCTGCCTCCGTGTTCATCACGAAAGGCCCGTGGGCAATAATAGGCTCCTGAAATGGCGCGGCGTGGCCCAGTAGCAGCACGGCATCTGCAAGGGCTTCTACTTGCAGTTCCTCACCATCATAGTTGAACTCCACCAACTGGCGCGCTTCGGTTTCCTGCCCATTCACGCGCAGCTTCCCCCGGATGGTGTAAAAGAAAACCGTCCGCTCGGCCGGAATACGAAGTTGCAGCTTGCCACCCGCCTCAAAATTGATGGTAGCCAGTTGCACATCGGCCAGGGGCTGCACCGCCCCAGCCGTGCCGGCCCATTCGCCCGATACGGCATGCACTGTCACGCGGCCCTCATCGAGCGAAATGGCTGGAATTTCGGACTCCTGCAGGCCCACATAGCGCGGCGCTGTCATCTTGTCTTTGGCTGGCAGGTTCACCCAGAGCTGCAAAATCTCCAGCGGCCCACCCGTGCGCTTGAACTCGTCGGAGGATATTTCAGAGTGAATTAGGCCGCTGCCGGCAGTCATCCACTGAATGCCGCCCGGCCCGATAACGTTCTGGTGCCCGCCCGAATCCTGGTGCATAATGTCGCCGTCCAGAATAAAGGTCACGGTTTCGAAGCCGCGGTGCGGATGAGGGCCGAAGGGTAGGCCACGGTTGGGGGCCGGATATACCTGCGGGCCATGGTGGTTCAGAAACAGAAACGGGTCGAGGTGCTCAACTGCACGTGTAGGCAGGGCGCGATACGTAACCAGGTCGTTGATGGGGGCGCTGATGGCGCGGTGCTGCTGCTTGATGGTGCGCATAACGCGGAACTTGAAGAAAGAGGAAAGATCCTGCAGACAAGTACCCAAAACGCGGCTACATGTTTGGTCTGTGGGCCGGTTTTATAGAGCCCACTATTCCGCCGCTGCTACTGCGGTTTTCTGGAAAGCCGATTACCCGGCTACGATGGCGCCCCGAAACCCCCAGCCCGCCCCAGGAGTTATTCGCTTCTGTATCGAACCACTTCTTTGTATGTCACAGCTATTTTCGCCGCTTACACTGCGCGGCCTTACACTGCGCAACCGGATTGCCATTTCGCCGATGTGTATGTACAGCGCCCAGGATGGCTTCGCCAACGACTGGCATCTGGTGCATCTGGGTAGCCGGGCGGTAGGGGGCGCTGGCCTCATTATCCAGGAAGCTACGGCAGTAGCCCCGGAGGGCCGCATCACCCCCGACGACCTTGGTATCTGGAAACAGGAGCACGTGCCATTTCTGCGTCGTATCACTGATTTTATCAAGGCACAAGGTGCCGTAGCCGGCATTCAGCTGGCCCACGCCGGCCGCAAAGCCAGCCATACCAGCCCCTGGAAAGGCAACGAGGTGGTCCCCGCCGAAGCTGGCGGCTGGACTACGGTGGCGCCCAGTGCTACGCCTTTCACTCCGGAGGAACCTGCGCCGCATGCCCTGAACCTGGAGGAAATCCGGCAGGTAGTAGTAGATTTTCGGGCGGCTACGCTGCGGGCGCTGGAAGCAGGCTATGAAGTAATAGAACTGCATGCGGCCCACGGCTACCTGCTCCACGAGTTCTTTTCCCCGCTGAGCAACCACCGCACCGACGCGTATGGCGGCACCTTCGAAAACCGGATTCGGCTGCTGCTGGAAGTAGTAGAAGCCACCCGCGCCGTGCTACCCGCGCAGTTGCCGCTGCTGGTGCGCGTGTCGGCTACCGACTGGGTGGAAGGCGGCTGGACGCCTGCAGACACGGTAGCACTAGCCTCTATTCTGAAGGACAAAGGTGTAGATCTGTTAGACTGCTCTACGGGCGGCAATGTGGCCGTAGCGCCCATTCCCGTTGGGCCGGGCTACCAAGTGCAGTTTGCCGAGCAGGTTCGGCGCGAAACCGGGCTGCCAACCGGCGCCGTGGGCCTTATTACCAGCGCGCAGCAGGCGGAGGTCATCATTTCTTCCGGCCAAGCCGACTTGGTGCTGCTGGCGCGTGAAGCGCTGCGCGACCCGTATTTTCCGCTCCATGCGGCCCACGAGCTGGGAGCTTCCATCACCTGGCCCGACCAGTATCTGCGGGCCCGCCCCCGCTAGCAACGTTGAGGGCTAGACTTACTGAGAATTCGTTCTAAGAAAGGAGCAATGCGTGAGGGAATGCTTCGCAGAGGCCGTTCTATGCGTCGCCTGTATACAGATTCCAGTAAAAATTATCGGGTACCAAAAAGGCTCTGGCGTCACGCTAGAGCCTTTTTGATTTTAGCTGAAAATTATTTTAAAGGATTGTATATCAGTTATTACGAAATATTCGTAGAATTACGAAAGAATCGTAGATTAATTATGGAACGATTAACGCAATCTGAAGAAGAAGCCATGCGTGGCTTTTGGGAGTTGGGCGGCGGCTTCATCAAAGACGTGCTGGAACTGCTGCCTGAACCCCGGCCTCCCTACACGACGTTGGCTTCCACAGTTCGCAATCTGGAACGCAAAGGCTATGTGAGCAGCCGCAAGCTCGGCAACACCTACCGTTTTGTTCCGGTAGTGACGGCAGAGGAATACCGGCGGCGGTTTCTGGGCACTTTCGTCGGCGACTATTTCCGCAATTCCTACAAAGAGCTGGTTTCGTTCTTTGCGCAGGAGCAGAAAATCAGCCCCGAGGAGCTACAGGACATCATCGACATGATCGAAAACCGTAAGTCCCGGCCATGACTCCACTGCTGCTGTATCTGCTGAAGGCTAACCTGGCACTGCTGGTGTTGCTGGGGCTTTACTACGGTCTGTTGCGTAGCCTCACCTTTCATTCCCTGAACAGGTTGTATCTACTGTATGCAATGATTTTCGCGGCTATGTGTCCGCTTCTGAAACTGAGCTATTGGAACGCTACGGCTCTGGCTCAGCCTTGGGCCGTGGTGGTGTACGAAGGGGCCGCTACACCGGTAGCCACGGTGGCCGCAGCGTCGCCGGAGTGGTTGTTACAGGCTGTGCCAGTGTTCTATAGCCTAGGAGTGGCGGTGCTGGCCGGGCAGCTGTTGCTACGGCTGGCGGCTCTGTTACGGCTGCGCAACACTTCCGTGCCCGGTAGCGCCCACGGCATTGCGTACCGGCAACTGGCCGTTGCGGCCAGTCCCTTCACTTTTGGCCCTGATATCTACATCGGAGCAGGGCCCCACACCGCCGCCGACCTGCACGCTGTGCTGTTGCATGAGCAGGTGCATGCCCGGCAGGCCCACACTCTGGACGTACTGCTGGCGCATCTTCTCAGAACCTTATGTTGGTTTAATCCGGTGGCATGGCGGCTGCCAGAACTGGTGCAGCGCAACCTGGAGTTTCTGACGGATGCCATGGTGCTGGAATCGGGCCAGCTGCCTCGCAAAGCATACCAGTACAGCCTGTTGCGTGTGAGTAGTTTGTTGCCGGGGCCGCCGCTTGCCTCTTCCTTCTCCTTTCTACCCCTTAAACACCGCATTGCTATGATGAACCAACCGAAGTCTAAGCGCCCTCAAACTTTGCGGTATTTTCTGGCCCTGCCGGTAGCATTTGCGTTGCTGCTGGCCCTGCCGTCTGCTGTGCCGGTCAGTACTTCGGCGGCCAAAGCCGCTCCGGCGGCCCCGCTGGGGTTGCCCACCAATGCCGTATTCTATCTGGACGGAAAACAGGTGCCCTTGGCCGCCATACAGCAGCTGGACGCCAAAACCATAGCCGGCGTAGCCGTGCTGAAAGGAGCCGACGCGGCGCGCGTTTTTGCCGGTATTACCCAACCAGTTGTAGTGATTACCACGCAGGCAGGAGCCTCTTTGCCGGAAGCGGAGGCGTTGGCTGCCCGCCTGCCTCATGAGCAACAGGTGGACGTGAGTTACCTGTCGGCGGAAGCGCTGGCGTACATCGTGAAAACCTATCCTGGCCACCGGCTTACCGGCGTGTGGAAAGTAACTACCCAGGGCCAGCCGGTGCGCTACCGCGCCGAAATAGCTAAAGGCCGCCGGCCACTGTCCGTGCTGTTCGATGAGCAGGGCCACGCACTTACTCAGTAGCCTACGGCCGGAGCCGCGCTTTATCCCACCTTCTGTTTTCTCACTTTTGATAAAAGACCAGTATGACAACTAATTTCCTTCCTGCAGCCTATGCGCTGCGCCGCCGCTTGATCCTGGCTCCGCTTGCATTAGGGCTGGCCTTAGGCGCTGCTAGCACTGCCACCGCTCAGACTGCTGCTCCGGCACCAAGCCAGATGGAACTGCCGGAGGCGGCCTACTATATTGATGGACTGCCTGCCACGGCTGCCGACGCGAAGAAGCTGGAGAGCGAGAAGGGCGCTATTGTCAATATGCACGTGTTGAAGGGCGAGGCAGTGCGAAAATTGCTAGGGGATGGAGCACCTACCAGTGCCATTATCATCACTTCCAAGAAAAACAAAGACTCGGCTGCCGTCCAGGCCTTCAACAAGCGTGTGGAAGAAGTGACGCCCACCCAGAAAATGGACCTGGCCACCGCCTACATCTTGGTAGATGGGAAAGAAACCACAGAGGCGGAGCTCAAGAAAATCCCGCCGGCGCGCATCAAGGATATGCGCGTTTACAAAGGGGCTGAAGCCGAGAAGCAGTATGGGGCAAAAGGCCGTAGCGGGGTAGTGGTCGTCACAACCCGGTAAACCATTCTCATTGTTATTTACACAAGCTAACAGGGCCAGCCGAACGTGTTTCGACTGGCCCTGTTAGCTTGTGTAGGCGGCTACGTGAAGCTGTTATTTTCCGGCTAAAACAGGTCCGGCAAGGGCCCAGCAACTGTTCAGCTCCGGAGGAGTAGCCGAACACAAGTCTGCTGGCCCGCGTACCTTTGCGCATTCGTACCCTGACCGATTTGGTCGTTTTGCGCATGACGCCATCCACTCAGCTTGACTTTCTGGACCTGAGCCACCGTCCGGATCTTGGGATTGTAGCCGCCCGCTGGACCCGCCCCACCGCCTCGCACGAGTTGCGCGCCGGCTACCACGAAATGCTTCGATACGCCACCTCCTGTGACAGCTGTACGCGCTGGCTAATTGACTCGCGCCGCCGGGTCCAGGTAGATTTGCGGGATGTTCACTGGCTGACTGAGGAGTTCTACCCGACGCTACGCCGCCACCTGAATGCCCACGTGTACGTGGCTTTCCTGATTGCCCCGTACCAAGCCGGGCATGTGCACGACGACTCCCTACCGGCTCTGCCATACACACACGGCGACTATTGCTCGCTCAACCAGTTCGTAGACGAAGGAGAAGCAGTCCGCTGGCTGGTGTCGAGGCAAGCATAGCACTGTGAGTGCATAGGCAAACAAGCTGCTTCTGTAGAGGTGAGTTATATTAGAATTGTTTAAAAATACACTAATCCTCAAAAGGATTGGATATTATATATAAAAAGGAATTTTGGCCTGGTAATGGATAATATTATGCGTATTTAGTACGTGTAACGTAGGTAACTTGCGCAGATGGACTGGCGCTTTGTGCCTTCATTGTCTCCTTTTTCCTCCTTCTTATGACCAGAATAATACTATTGCTCATGTGCGTGCTGATGGCATTGCTGGAGCCGGAGACAGCACATGCTACTCCTAATACAGAAACCACCGCTTTGGCAGGTGCTACGGAAAGCGAGGCTATTCCCCGGCCCAACTACAAGCGCTACAAAGGCAACAGCCGCACCAAAAAGCACAAGATGGGTTTCTTCCGTAAGCGGGCGGCTCGGCGCAAGGCCATGCGCAAGCGCCGGCAGAAGGTTACGGCGCCCAAAGGAGTAATCAGGGTAGATAAGCCTACTGGCACCATGCCGAAACCGGCCAACTAACCCCCGGCAATACTGCACACACCAGTAGCCGCCGCACTTCTCCAGCCGGGAAAGTGCGGCGGTTTGCGTTGAAGACTATAGCAGCGCACCGCACGCAGCAAGTACCAAGGCAGAGGCGGCTGCGCAACTAGTTGGCCACACACCACAAGTGCTCCGTATACCTACTGTATCCTAGCCCTTACTTCTATGAACTTCCGCCTCCTTACCACCACGCTGCTATTGGCTCTGCTGGCCGGCAGCGCCGCTACAGCCCAGAACCGGGCGCCCTCAGCCCCCACGCAGCGCAAGCTGGGAGCCGTGAAGGTACCGCCCCCCAATACGCCAATGCCGGCTCCATCTACTGCTTCCGGCACTACCAGCACATCGGCAGGGCAGGGGGGCAAGTACATTGCGCCGGGCCTCACAGGAGAGCCCGCCCGCCAGGCAACGGCCGACAATGACCGGCTGTTGCGTCAGCCGGTGCCCGCCCCGCCGCTGGCTGCCCCGGCTGCTGCTCCGGCCGCAGCACCCAAAAAAACACAGTAGCACCGTTCCTGCCCCACGCAAAAGCGCCCCGGCCATATCTATGGCCGGGGCGCTTTTGCGTGGAGTAGCCGCAGGTAGTTTACCAGGAGCCGCTGTTGCTGTTGTCATCATCGAACCCGCCACCGCCAGTGTCGCCGGAAGAGGCATCGTCGTAGGATGAGGACCCATCGTTGTCGGAAGAGAAATAATCCGGCGACGCGTCGGGTGCATCAGAGAAATAGTCTGGTGCGGGCTCGGGTGCGGCACCCGAATCGTTGAGAAACGGAAAGCCACCCGCACCGGCGGCTCCACCTGTGGCGGCACCAGAGTCGAGGTTGGGGGAAGGCGTATCAGGATGCAATGGGGGGCTGTCGGGCTGGTTCTGGCCATTAGCCATGCGGTTGCCGAGGTAGGCACCGGCCGCCGCTGCCGCGCCCGTCAGCAGCACGCCTCCCATACCACTACCACCCCCGGTGCGGTTCGGCAGAAAGTCGGGGCTCTGGCGGTTGCCGTAGCCGGGGCCGTAGTTGCCGGCTGGCCCGTTGGGTTGAACAGGAGGCTGGTTGTTCTGGGGCGGGTAGAAAGTAGGGGCAGAGCTTCCCTGTGGGCTGGCAACAGTAGCCGCGGAACGCCGCCGAAACATGCGCACCAGCAGCCATATACCCCCAATGACTACCACTGCTCCTACCAGTAGCACGCCCCCGCTCAGGCCCAATACGGTCGAAGGAGCCATATAACCAATACCGGAAGAGGAAGAATTGGGGTTGAACGGCTCACTGGCTGGCTCGTCAACAGCACTGCGTTGGTCTGCTACGGTCGGTTCGGAGTTCGGAAGTGTGCCGGCTGCGGCGGCATCAGTTGCCGCTTCTGCTTGGGGTTGCATCGGGGCCGAATCGGGGTTGGCGGCCTGCATCAATGTGTTCAGGCCGTTGCGCAGGCCCGTAAAGTAGCGGCCCTGTTTGAAGCTGGGCGTCATCTGCTCACTAATCACGCGGGCCGTCAGGGCCGGCGTGATCTGGCTGCGCAAGCCCGAACCGGCCTGAATCGTGACCTGATGCTCCTGAGCGGCCAGCAGAAGCACAATACCGTTGTTCTTGTCGCGCTGGCCCACACCCCAGGCCGTGCCCAGCGCCCGGCCATAATCGGCTATGTCGCGGCCGCCCAGGGTAGGCACCGTGACGATTACCAGCTGGGTGCCGGTATTGTCGGCGTAGCGGCGCAGGCCGTTTTCCAGCTTCTGGGCGTCGGCGGCACTCAGCAGTTGTCCCCCGTCATTCACAAACCGAAACGGACTGGGCCGGGCCGGTAGCCCATCAGCCGATTGGGCACTGAGTGGCGCGAATCTACTTCCACCAAGGAGTAGCAGCAGAAGCAGCAAGAAAGCAAAGCGAGGCATAGGACGAAAAGCTAGGTGAAAGGAAGGGAGAGTGCCTGTTTCGCAGCATACGCAACTCGCCTTGCAGGGATAAGAAAAGTCACCGCAATTGTGATACACGTCAATTCCGCAGTGGCAAAACGTGGGTTGGAAGGTTCTGCAGAACAAATCATGTACCTACGTGTGTTAGCTTTGTATCTATGAAACCAGCTCCGCAACTACGTCTCTACTTTGAAAATGCAGCCGCTTTGCTGCAGGAAGACCCGGCTGGTTTTCTGAGAGTTACCTGGAAACAGCATCCACGCCAGCCCCAGGACACCCGGGCCGTTTTCATGCACATGATGCAGGGAATCAGCCGCAACAACTGGAGCCGCATCCTCATCAACCAAGCTAGCATGGTGCCGTTTGCGCCGGACGAGCAGGAGTGGGTAGCGCGGGAATGGCTGCCTCGTGCGGTGGAGGCCGGCTACCGCCATGGCGCCGTGGTGGTTTCAGCCGATGTGATGGTGCGCCTAGCCACGGCCTACATTACCACGCAGGCGCCGGTTTCGGCTTTGGTGTACCGCTCCTTCGAAACGGATGCCGAGGCCGTAGAGTGGCTGTTGCAGCACCCCCGGTCGGCTTCTTTCTAACAAGTCCTTTCTCAGTACATACTGAGAAGTAAAAAGAAAGGCCTTCCCGCTTAGGAGGAAGGCCTTTCTGTTGGCTGTAAGGACCGCTAGGCTCCTACCCCGGAGCTTTTTGGCCGCTTCTGCATTTCAGACGCGGCAGTAGAGCCCTTGCTCTTCTCCGTACTGCCGCCGCTTTGGCCCGACTGCACGTTGACGTCGGTGGCCTGCTCGCCGAGGCGCTCCGACATCTGACCCTGGTTCTGGCCGGAGCTGCTGCTGTGGCTGCCGCGCACCTCTATCTGGTGGCGCCGGGTTTTCTGCTCGTCTTTGGGTACGCTCACGCGCAGCACGCCGTCCTCGAAGCTGGCCTCAATCCGGCTGGCATCTACCATGTCGGGGAGCTGTAGGGAACGGTTGAACGAGCCGTAGGAGCTTTCTACCACGTGGTAGCGACGCTGGCTCTGCTCGTTGCGGAAGGTCCGCTCCCCGGAGATGGTAAGGCGGCCCTGGTGGAAATCTACCTTGATGTCTTCGCGCTTCAGACCGGGTAGCGCGGCCTCCACTTCGTAGCTGTTCTCGGTTTCGTACGCGTCTATGTGGGGCGAGAAGCTGCTGACGCGGCCCCGCGAGGCCAGAGAGTCGCTAAAGAACCGGTCGAGCATGGAACTGAAGCTCGAGGAGGACGGATCGGAAAACGAGTCCTGATACTTTTGAATAGCCATGGCTGTGAAAGGTTGAGGTGAAACAAACGAACACAAGCGCCCCTAATACGCAGGCCGAAACGGCGTTGTTTCACGAATAAACCTTGTTTTTGCCAGTGCTGGCTCACTTTTTCCTGTGTCGGCCGTAGCCATTGTTTCGTCATCTGCCCGGCCCGGATGCCAGCAGATATGCGTTGCGGCGCGGCCTTACTCTACCGGCGCCGGCGACCAGCCGTGCATGGCCGAAGAAGGCGTGTAAAATGCCGCCTGCTGCGGATTCAGTTGCCGCGACCAAGCCGCCCGCTGCTTAGGGGTGGCACCTGGCCCTTTCGACTTATACTCGGCAAAGAATGACTCCTGCTTGTTGTCTTCTTTGCCCCAATGGTCCCAGCCTTTGGGGGCTACCACCGGACCCATTTCACAGTTCAGAAACACGGCTTTGGCAAAGGGCTTCCAAGGGCGGGCCAGGAAGTAGGAGCCGTCGGGAGCGTTGCCCGTGATGGTGCAGCGCTGAAACACGAACCCAAACGTTACGGTGTCGGGGGTGGAAGGGGCCATGATGCAGGTGCCTTTGGGCTTGCAGAACAGCGTGCAGTTCTCGAACCAGGCCGTGCCCGAACCCAGAATAAAATCGGTAGTACCCTCGATGTAGCAGTCCTGGTAATACTGGCGGCTACCGTAGCCATACACATACAGCGTGTCGCGGAAGCCCAGGAAACGGCAGTTGCGGAATTGCGCCTTGTCGCCGTAGACCCACATGGCCGGGGCCTGGCCCAGCAGGCCCGCCGAGTTCTGGAATGTTATGTTTTCGGCCGAGAAGTCGTTGCCGAACACCCGGAACGCGGCGGCTTCGGAAGTGCCCAGCGGCTTGTCGGAGCCTTCTACCACGCGGCCGTTGTAGTCGTCGTAGACCAGCACCGTTTCCTCCGCCGACTCGCCGACCAGCCGCACGAAATTCTGCTTCTTGGCCAGGTTCAGCTTCTCCTTGTAGGTGCCTTTCTTGATAAAAATGGTGATGGGGGTCTTGTTGCCGAGAGGCACCGCATCCAGCGCGGCCTGCACGGTGCGGTAGGTGCCGCTGCCGTCTTGGGCTACCGTGAGCTGCTGTGCCTGTAGCCGCCCAGCAGCAACTAGCAACAAGACAAAGAATAGTATAACTTTTTTCATGTTAAAAATGGTGGGAGGATGGTGGAAGTAGCAGCAATAAGAGCAGGCTTTGGTAGCAGCGGGGTATTGCCAGCTGCACTGGCGCCTTGCATAAGCGCCTATAATCTTGTGTCACGCAGTCTGAGCCGTGGTACTGCCTTGCCGCACAGAGGAGTGGGGCGCAAAGCAGGACCGGCTATGCAGCATACAGAGAACAAGCTAATTGGGCAGGCTAATATATTCTGATTTGCACAAAATACAGACAGGTTGCACTATGAAAATCCTGTTTCTCGTCCACTAGTTGTGGCCCGGCCAAGGCGCGGGGCCTAAACAGCTGGAAGGAGCCGCCTGAAACCGGACGCCAGTGCCCGCAGCCGGACACCTTTCTGCGAATGGATAAGAGGCCAATGCGGGGTAAGAAACTGATAAAAAGTGGTTTGGCGAAATGGCACGGCGCTTGGCTTTTCTACTCCGAAACTGGGGTGGCGCTGTCCGATAGCGCACAGGTGCCCGCCCCGGCTGCCCGTTGTGTCACCCTTTTTCCTTCTTCGCTATGCGCCGCTTTTCTCTCGCCGTTTCTGCTGCTGCTACCCAGCTGCTTACTCGTTCCGTTGCTTCAGCTGGCCTGCTGCTGGGGCTGGCCGCCGCAGTGGCCTCTCCGGCCCAGCACGCCTCCCCCGTATCCGTTACCAGTCCCGATGCCGAAAGCATCCGGGTGCGCATCAGCCATGCGGCCCAGCAGCCCGGCCGGGTGCAGGTAGTGAGCCTGGGCAGCGGACAGGTCCTGTTCGACGAGGCCTACGATGCGCCTGCCTATGGGCACCGCTTCAACTTCCGGGCGCTGCCCGCCGGCCGCTATGCCCTACTGCTGCACGCAGCCGGCACGCACTACCGCTACACGCTACAGGTGCAGCATGGCTCGGCCGGCCAAGCCGTATCGGTGCGCCAGTTGAAAACCCGCGGGCCCCAGCAGCTACTGGCAGACGCGCAATAGGGGCTGTGCCAGGCAGCTTCTGAAAGCCAAAAGACCCGCGCTAGTAGTAGCGCAGGCCTTTTGGCATGCTGAGCGGATCCGAAGCATCTCTATCACAATAGCTACGACTGCAAGCAGGTAGGTGGCCTCAAGGAATGAAAACATTCATCTCCGTGCTCCGAGAGATTCTGGCGGCAAAAAAGGCAGATTGGTACGCTTGCCCAGCCGTATAGTTGTACAAATACGGTCAAGAAGGCCTATTTGCGTTTGTATAGGCGTACCGTAAAACCACCAGAAGTCCTATACACTAAGCTATCCTTTGTCAGTTTTCTGATTCTACCAACATAGGGACCGTCCTCATTGAAAATCGTGAGGGTAGTAGGGGTGAGGCTGTACCGAACAGGGGTATCCGGAAATTCAACGTAAGTCAAGCTGCTACCTCGCACCTCAAACTCGGCATTCCCGCCAGTGCCAACTGCCTAAACCCCCTGCAACAAAGTGGTTGGAGCTACTGCTTTGGGTTTGCGCGCCTGTCCCTGTGCTGATAGGCAAGCAGTTGAGAGAAACAGCAGGATGCTGACGTATCTGTATAGCATGAAGTAGAAAGCGCGCTTTTTCTCTTTTTGGGTGCTGCTGTGCGCAGTCAAGCATGTACGAAGTGCTTGAGAAATCTTAGGGAAGGTGAGTAAAAGTTGAGAAAACTTTCTCACTTTTACTGAGGTTTAAACGGAAAGCGGGCTACTCAGATGTGAGTAGCCCGCTACCAAGAACCTTTCAGACTATTTAATTAGTCCTCTTTTCTCCCATCTTTTAGAGAAACGTTTTCATCCAGCTTACAGCATCCCACAGCTTTTTTCCAGCTGTACCGATGGTTGCGAGGCGAGAAAGAAAAGCAGCAGTTCGACGCATATAGCGCAAAAAAGCATTCCAATTCATAGGGTAACTACGGTTGGGTGTATGAGGCGAACAGCCTCGCTGAAAGACGGAAGGCGGCAACCTTCCGTCTTTTGCGTTTACGGCCTTAGCATGGGCTGTAGCCTCCAACCGTCTCTCGGTTGACGAATACATACTGAGGTCCATGGTTCTACATAGGCACGGGCATTTAGTGACTCAAGACTAAGGTAAGGGTTAGCGACTGGTATTGTTACCTAGCCGCGTTATAAAACGGGCGGGGGACTTTCGTCTCCCCGCCCGTTTTAAACTTACGAACCGCAGGCCTCGCAGGCGTCGGGGTTATCCAGGGAGCAGGCCATGTCGGCGGCGTTCTGGGCCGATACGTTCAGCGGCTCCAGGGTCTCGGCGGCTTGCTTCTGCACCGTGAACTTGATGGCGTCGGCGGCGGCTTTGGTGCGCAGGTAGTACATGCCGGTTTTCAGGCCCTTCTTCCACGAGTGGAAGTGCATGCTGGTGAGCTTGCCGAAGTTCACGTTCAGCACGTGCAGGTTCAGGCTCTGGCTCTGGCAGATGTACGCGCCCCGGTCGGCCGACATATCAATAATGCGGCGCTGCGAAATCTCCCACACCGTTTTGTACAGGTCCTTGATGTTCTGCGGGATGCTAGGAATGTCCTGCACCGAGCCGTTGGCCGCAATGATGGCCGTCTTCATCTGGTCGTTCCAGAGGCCCAGCTTCACGAGGTCTTTCAGCAGGTGCTTGTTTACCACCATAAACTCGCCGCTGAGCACGCGCCGCACATAAATGTTGCTCGTGTAAGGCTCAAACGACTCGTTGTTGCCCAGAATCTGGGCGGTGCTGGCGGTAGGCATCGGCGCTACCAGCAGCGAGTTGCGCACGCCGTGCTCCATCACCTGGGCGCGCAGCGTGTCCCAGTCCCAGCGGCCCGAGTCCGGCGTCACGTTCCAGAGGTCGAACTGGAACTTGCCCTGGCTCAGCGGCGAGCCGGGGAAGGTTTCGTAGTGGCCGTCGCGCTGGGCCAGGTCCTTGGAGGCCGTCATGGCCGCGAAGTAGATGGTCTCGAAGATGTCTTTGTTCAGGCCGCTGGCTTCGTCGCTCTCAAACGGCATGCGCAGGGCAATGAACGTATCGGCGAGGCCCTGCACGCCCAGCCCGATGGGGCGGTGGCGGCGGTTGCTGCGCTCGGCCTCAATCACGGGGTAGTAATTGATGTCGATGACCTTGTTCAGGTTCATCGTGGCGTGGTACGTAACGTCGTAGAGCTTCTGGTGGTCGAAGAACAGGTTGCCGGCGTCGTCGGGGCGCACGTAGCGGGGTAGGGCCAGCGAGGCGAGGTTGCACACGGCAATTTCGTTCTCGTCGGTGTACTCCATAATCTCGGTGCAGAGGTTGGAGCTCTTGATGGTGCCCAGGTTCTGCTGGTTGCTCTTGCTGTTGGCGGCGTCCTTGAACAGCATGTAGGGCGTGCCGGTCTCGGTCTGGCTTTCCAGAATGGCAAACCACAGGTCCTGCGCCTTGATGGTTTTGCGGCCGCGGCCTTCCCGCTCATACTTCTGGTAGAGCTTCTCGAAGTCGTCGCCGAAGCACTCGTCGAGGCCGGGGCACTCGTTGGGGCACATCAGGGTCCAGTCGCCGTTGGCTTCCACGCGCTTCATGAACAGGTCGGGCGTCCAGAGGGCGAAGAACAAGTCGCGGGCGCGCATCTCCTCCTTACCGTGGTTCTTCTTCAGGTCCAGGAAGTCGAAGATATCGGCGTGCCAGGGCTCCAGGTAAATAGCGAAGGCACCTTTGCGCTTGCCGCCACCCTGGTCCACGTAGCGGGCCGTGTCGTTGAACACCTTCAGCATGGGCACGAGGCCGTTGGAGGTGCCGTTGGTGCCTTTGATGTAGGAGCCGGTGGCGCGCACGTTGTGCACCGCCAAGCCAATACCGCCCGCGCTCTGCGAAATCAGGGCGCAGTTCTTCAGCGTGTCGTAAATGCCCTCGATGGAGTCGTCCTTCATCGTGAGCAGGAAGCACGAGCTGAGCTGGGGCTTGGGTGTGCCGGCGTTGAAGAGGGTAGGCGTAGCGTGCGTAAACCACCGCTCCGACATCAGGTTGTAGGTCTCGATGGCGGCGGCAATATCTTCTTTGTGAATGCCCACGGCCACGCGCATCAGCATGTGCTGGGGCCGCTCCACTACCTTGCCGTCGAGGCGGAGCAGGTAGCTCCGCTCCAGCGTCTTGAAGCCGAAGTAGTCGTAGTTGTAGTCCCGGTCATAGATAATGGCCGAGTCGAGGGTGGCCGCATTGGCATGCACGATTTCCCACACGTCCTGCGCAATCAGGGAGGCATTTTCGCCGGTTTTGGGGTCTTCGTAGGTGTGCAGCCGCTTCATGGTGCTGCTGAACGACTTGCTCGTGACCTTGTGCAGGTTGCTCACGGCAATGCGGGCGGCCAGAATGGCGTAGTCGGGGTGCTTGGTGGTGAGCGAGGCGGCGGTTTCGGCGGCCAGGTTGTCCAGCTCCACGGTCGTCACGCCGTCGTAGATACCGTCGATAACCTTTTTGGCTACCTCAATCGGCGAAATGAAATTCTGGTTGAGCCCGTAACAGAGCTTTTCGATGCGGGCCGTGACTTTGTCGAATTTCACGGATTCGCGGCGGCCGTCGCGTTTGAGTACCAGCATAGACATGTGATGTGGGGAGTTGGAGTATGTTGCTACCGGCTCAGCCAAGAGCCCGGCAATAATTCAGAAGAGGCGCCAAAAGTGCCCGTTCAGCGGCGGGCAGCATGCATTGATAGCGGAAGATATTTCTATCTGGGTTGTAGGACAAACCTTCTTTTCAGAAGTTTTCCACATAAGCGTAAAACAGTGCAGTTCAGCCGCTTTTTCGTGATTCCGGGGTAGCTATATAGTCCAGCCTGCGCCAAGAATTTTAGGTTGGCTAATTGGCGAGGAAGTGCTATTGTCTGTAGGTAGGCGTGGAAAGCAATGGCAATAAAAAACGTGTCATCCTGAGTGAAGCGAAGGACCTTCTCTCAGTGGAACAAAACGGCACTTTATCCGTCGTTCTTATGTGAGAAGGTCCTTCGCTTCATTCAGGATGACACGAAGAAGAAAGAGTAGCAGAAGGGCCTGAAGACCCTAGTTATTAAAACTCCTCGTCCAGCGAGAAGGCGTTTTCGGTCCGCTCGCTCATCACGCCGGCCTTCTGGTACTCGGCTACGCGCTTCTCGAAGAAGTTGGTTTTGCCCTGCAGCGAAATCATCTCCATGAAGTCGAAGGGGTTGGTGGCGTTGTAGATGGGGCTGTAGCCCAGGCTCACCAGCAGGCGGTCGGCCACAAACTCAATGTACTGGCTCATGGTTTTGGCGTTCATGCCAATCAGGTTCACGGGCAGCGCATCGGTCACGAACTCCTGCTCAATCTGCACCGCGTCCTTGATGATGTCGTGCACGCGGCTCTCGGGCAGCTTGTTTTGCAGGTGCTTTTCGTAGAGCAGGCAGGCGAAGTCGCAGTGCAGGCCTTCGTCGCGGGAAATCAGCTCGTTGGAGAACGTCAGGCCGGGCATCAGGCCGCGCTTCTTCAGCCAGAAGATGCTGCAGAACGAGCCCGAGAAGAAGATGCCTTCCACGGCGGCAAACGCAATGAGGCGCTCTGTGAAGTTCTCGGAGTTGATCCACTTGATGGCCCACTCGCCCTTTTTCTTCACGCACGGCACGGTTTCCAGCGCGTTGAAGAGGCGGTCCTTCTCCTTGGGGTCTTTGATGTAGGTGTCAATCAGCAGGGAATAGGTTTCGGAGTGGATGTTTTCCATCATCACCTGGAAACCGTAGAAGCAGCGGGCCTCAGCCATCTGCACTTCCTGCATGAAATTCACGGCCAGATTCTCGTTCACGATGCCGTCGGAGGCCGCGAAGAACGCCAGTACGTGGCTGATGAAGTGCCGCTCACCATCGTTCAGGCTTTCCCAGTCTTTCTGGTCCTGCGACAGGTCTATTTCCTCAGCGGTCCAGAACGAGGCCTCGGCCTTCTTGTACATCTGCCACACATCGTTGTGCTGGATGGGAAAGAGGACGAAGCGGTTAGGGTTTTCGGTGAGCAAGGGTTCCATAAGCAAAGACGTAGCGGGTGAATAATGCGGCAAAAACAGCGGGTTGGCAGAAGCAATCCGGCGGCTGACAACCCCACCGCGCACCGGTTTGTTCAGGTGGGCAGGCCGGCACAGCTGCGGGGTGGAGCACCAAATATAACCCCCTATGATGGGATGCCTGGTGAGGCAAACCCGTTTTTTCTCTGTTAATTTTTGAGTATAGCCTATTCTCCCGGGAGTGGTGGTCTTTCCCAAAAACACCCAAAAAAGATCGTAAAAAGCCCGATTTTGGAAAAGTTATCCACAAATCATCTGTGGACAATCAAGGTTTTCCACAAAAAAAGCTATTCGCGTACCCGCTGGCGTGTTCTGCTTATATCCCTGCCCAGAGGCTCAGAAGGCCTGTGTAATGATGTTTAGTGAGTTAGGGTTTGGATATATGAAATGATCCTTCTACTTTTGCCTTCCATTTTTCAGAAACCGCGAAGACGCCGATGTACGCAATTGTCAACATAGCTGGGAAGCAGACGAAAGTCGAAGCCAATAAATTTGTATACGCCCACCGCTTGGCTGGCAATGTCGGCGACACGGTGGAGCTGGGTAAAGCACTGCTCACGGATAGCGACGGCACCATCACTATTGGTTCGCCGCTGCTGGACGTAGCCGTAACGGGCACCATCCTGGCGCACGTAAAAGGCGACAAGGTTCTGGTGTTCAAGAAGAAGCGCCGCAAGGGCTACAAGAAGCTGAACGGCCACCGTCAGCAGTTCACCAAAGTAATGATCAACAGCATCGGGTAATTGAGTTGCCTGTTTTGTGTTGCCAGTTGCCAGTCTGTTTAGGATTCGGCTACAACGTTCTGGCAACCGGCAACTGATAACTCTCAACTTAACAATACCATGGCACACAAGAAAGGCGTAGGTAGCTCCAACAACGGCCGCGAATCGGAATCCAAGCGTTTGGGCGTTAAAATCTTCGGCGGGCAGAGCATCATTGCCGGCAACATCATCGTGCGTCAGCGCGGCACCAAGCACCACCCCGGCCAGAACGTGGGTATCGGCAAGGACCACACGCTGTTCGCTATGGTAGACGGCACGGTGCAGTTCCGCAAGGGCCGCAAAGACCGTTCGTTCGTATCGGTAGTAACTGCCGGTACTGAAGTAGCTGAAGTAGCCGCTGCCGAGTAGTTTCTGACTGCTCCCATTCTACAAAAAGGGACGCCTCTCGCGGGGCGTCCCTTTTTGCGTTGCGGCTTTGTCAGGTCAGGGCGTAGAGCACCGGCTTGCTGGGACTGGCATCCAGCTCCAGACTCGTGACCTGCAGGTTGAGCAGATAGAGGCCGTCCTCTACTTCGTCGGGCACAAAGATGAGTTCCGTGATGGTAGCATGGTTGCGGGTGGCGTGCGGGTACTGCCAGAACGCATGGTGGGCCAGCAACTGCCCGGCGTCTTCTTCCCTGTCGACGCTGGGCAGGTCGAGTAGCAGGTGCTCGATGTGGTGCTCGGCCAAGTAGTGCGCTAGTGCGGGCTCCAAGTAAGTAGGGTTGGTGCCTGAGTACTGGCGGGTGCGCTTGGCTTTGTGGTTGGGCAGGGTGCGTAGAATAATAGCTCCGGGGCGCACGGCAGCATCCGGGCCGCTTTCCAGTTCGCGCCGAAAGTCTTCCAGCAGTACTACATCGTCGCCGTTGGGTTGCGGCCGGGGCTGCACCGATACTAGGCGCGCCACAAACAAAAAGCGACGCAGACAGCGGTTGAGCGTCGCCAGTGGGTCGGACGAGATGTGGCCGTAGCATTCGGTGTGCGTGCCGTTGCCGTGGGGCGTGAGATGCACGCGCTTGTAGTTGGTGCTGCCGCCCTCCGCCACGCTGCCCACAAAGCTACCCACCCGAATCACATCAAACTGCACGGGCTCAGCCCAGAAACAATTCACCTGGTTTGCGCCGGGCGCCAGCGGCAGGGAAATATCCAGCGGCGCAGCCGGATTGAAGGAAAACGTGCGGCCGTGGTGCGGGTATGTGGCGAGCATTGTTTTTGGCGATGAAGTAAAAGGTGGTACGCTATAAAGGTGGTAGGCAAGCAGTACGTGAGGGGCTGGTGTAAGCGAGGTAAACGAGCATCCTGTATGGCAAGTCACCATTCACCTCGTCACCATTCACCTTATCACCTCATCAGGCTCAACTACCAACTGATTCAGAATCTGCGCGATTTCCTTAGCGTGGCTGATAATCATGAAGTGGCCGCCGCCAGGGATGAGGTAGTCGACAGGAGTAGGGCCGGGCGGAAATACCCGGTCGTGGGTGCCCAGAATCTGGATGCTGCGGCCCACACTGGTACTGTCCCAGTGCAGGAGGCAGTGAATCGCCCAGCGCGTGTAGCGTGGCTCCATGTCGCGCAGAATTTCCCTGAACAGCGGATACTCATTCTGCTTCACTCCGAAGTACCACTGCCCAGCCCGCGGAAACAGCTTAAGCCACTGCGGCGGAAAGAGCTTGTAGACCCCACTTCCCCGAATCAGACGCAGCAGCGGGGGCATGCAACTGGCATCGGGCACGCTGCTCACGAGTACGGCCCGGGCTAATGGCCGTATCCGGCAGATTTCCAGCGCCACTACCCCTCCAAATGATACACCCACCAGCAGGCAGGGCTGCTCCGGCGGAATGGCTTCCGCCATGCGGGCTACGTAGTGGGGCAGGGTTTCATCGGGTTCGGGCGTAAGCCAGTGCAACACGTGGGTGTCGCCGTGCAACAGGGGCAGGATCGAACGGAATACTCGTTCGTCAGCTCCCAAGCCAGGTATCAGATAAAACATGGCCTTGTGTGTGCCTGCTCAATAAGAAATGAATATTTCTTATTGAATGTCAGATGGTTATGGTAATTCGTGCGTGAGCAGATATGCCCTTTGGCTTATGGCTCCACGCGCAGGAACACGCCTTCGAGGTAGAAGATATTGTGCGGCATCCCGGCTTCGAATTCTTCCGCGTCTTCAGCATCGGGGTCCACACTGATATCAAACGTTTCTTCCGCATCCTGCTCTTCTTCACCTTCCTCGAAAGGCCCGTCGGCGGGGTAAGTGCAGGAGAGTTTAAGAGCTACGTTGGGCAGCGGTACAGGGGGCTCCGCTTCGGACGTGTACTCCAGCAGGCAGGGCCATTCTGTAACAGTGGCCAACGCATCGGCTACATCTTCCTGTAATCTTTCGGCCCGGTCGGCAGCTAGGCGGAGCAACAGGTCGAGTTGCTGAAACTGCAGGCCCAGATGAAAAAAGTGTGGCTCCTGGTCGAAATGAGTGGTGCCCCAGATAGTGACGTCATCCGAGTTATCGAACACGATGGCGGTTATCTGCACCTGCTCGATGAAAAAGTCTGTATCGTCGGCTAAGGCATCAATCAGTCGTCTCATAATCGAAGATTACGCGGATTTTTTAGATTCTGCCGCAGCTCATCATGAAAAATGCCCGGCCTACTGCTGCGCACGCCAGAAACTGCCAGAGTGCAAGCACGGTAAGAAAGTAAGAAATTTATGATTGCCTCTCCGCACCGAAGATGACGCTACTGCGCAGTGCTCTGAAACAGCGTCAGCGTGATATGGTCGGCCAGGAGCTTGCCTTTGTCGGTGAGACGGAGCACATTGGCGGAGTCCAGCGTGGCGAGGCCAGAAGCTTGTATCTCGCGCAGGTAGGCTGCCTGCTGCGTCAGCAGATCTACGCCCAGCGTGTCGCGCAAATGGTCTAGGTTGGTGCCGTAGGCGGTGCGCAGGCTGGTCATCAGATACTCGTTGGCGCGATCTAGGGGCGAAAGAACTTCGACAGTAGCCGGGACTTCGCCGCGCTCCAGCACAGCTGCCACATACTGCGGATTGTTGGCCACGGTGTATTGCCGGCTGCTGCCGTTGAAGGAGTGCGCGCTCGGCCCGAGGCCCAGATATGGCACACCACGCCAGTACGCTGAGTTGTGCCTCGACTCGCGGCCGGGAAGGCAGAAGTTGCTGATTTCGTATTGCTGGTAGCCGTGGCGGGCCATTTCCAGCAGCAGCATCTCAAACTGCTGGGCCACAAAATCGTCGGGCGGCGGGCGGAACGTGCCTTTCTGCTGGCGGCGACCAAACACGGTATCAGGCTCCACGGTGAGGGCATAGCAGGAAAGGTGCGGTACGCCCAGCGCAAAAGCCGCGGCCATGTCCCGCTCCCAGATACTATGATCCTCGGCTGGCACGCCATAAATCAGATCCACCGAAATGTTCTCGAAGCCCGCGTCCTGCGCCAGCCGCACCGCCACCCCCGACTCCTGCGCCGAATGGGCCCGGTTCATCAGGCGCAGATGCGGCTCGTGGAAGCTTTGCAGCCCAATGCTGAGCCGGTTGATCGGGGAAGCCGCCAGTTCGCGCAGCTTGTCCGCTGTCAGGTCGTCGGGGTTGGCTTCGAGCGTGATTTCCGCGTCGGCACTCACCCGAAAGTGCCGGTGGATGGCTTCGAACAGCTGATCCAATTCGGCAGCCGTAAGCAAAGACGGAGTGCCCCCGCCAAAATAGATGGTTTCCAGCGTGGCCTGCGGGCCCAGATAGTCGGCGCGCAGGGCCAGCTCCTGCGTCAGGGCTTCCACCAGGCGGCTTTTCAGAGCCATGCTCGTGCTGAAGTGGAAGTCGCAGTAGTGGCAGGCCTGCTTGCAGAAGGGGATATGGAGGTAGAGTCCGGGCATGAAGGATGGCGCAGTGGCACAGCCGTACTCAGTAGCATCCGGAGCGGTAGTGCCTACCGGTTTTGCCCCGCTCGCGGGAGCGGAAGTACTTTCGGGAAATTAAATGCGCGTTTTCGCGTTTGTGTTCCCAAATGTACGCCCGCCTCTTTGGTTTCTGGTTGTTATGGTGCTGGCTGCTGATGGGCAGCGCGGGCGGCGCGTGGGCTCAAACCACACCTGCCACACCGCTCAACCTGAACCTGCCGCCGGTCCAGACCCCGATGCCGCCGGATACGGCTCGTGCCCTGCGGCCCGACAGTACCCAGCGCGCCGTACGCCCCGATTCTGCCCGCTCGGCCCGGCCCGCACGCGTAGCACTGCCCGTGCGGCGGCCCCGCGTGCTGGCATTCGATACCGAAGCCGCCGACCGCGCCGTGCTGCGCCGCTACCGAACCAGAGCCGTAGTTCCTGATTCGCTGACGGCCCTGCGGGAGGTGCGCGAACTGGTGCTGGCGCTACAGGCCCAGTCCTACCTCACGGCTTCCGCCGACGACATCCGCTGGCGGCGGGACACGGTACGGGTGCGGCTCTATATCGGGGAGCAGTTTCGGTGGGCACGGTTGCGCAACGGCAACCTCGGCGACGGGCTGCTGACGCGGGCCGGCTACCGCGAAAAGCTTTACCGCGAGCAGCCTTTCCAGCCGCAGGAGTGGAGCCGGCTGCAGCAGCGTGTCCTCACCGAGGCCGAAAACCAGGGCTTCCCCTTCGCTACCGTCCGCTTGGACTCCGTGCAGCTACGAGGGGCCGATATTGAGGGCCGGGTACTGCTGGAACGCGGCCCGGCCATCGTCTTCGATTCATTACAGATTGTCGGCAATACTAAAACTAAGAAACGGTTCCTGACCAAGTACTTGCAGATTTTTCCTAACCAGCCTTTTAGTCAGCAGCGCATAGACGAAGCCGCCCGCCGCCTGCGTCAGCTGCCGTATCTGCAGCTCAAAGCCGAGCCCGAAGTACGCTTTGCCAAAGGCCGGGCGCGGGTCTACCTACTGCTCGAAGACCGCACCGCCAATCAGTTCGATGCCATTGTAGGCGTGCTGCCCAATCCCACGCCTACTCTCGGCCAGAAGCGCGTGCAACTCACCGGCGACGTAACCATTGCGCTGCGCAACATCAAGGGTGGGGGCAAAGGGCTGGGGCTGCAGTGGCGCAAGGTAGATGCCAACTCCCAGCAGCTAGACGCGCAGTACAGCCACCCCACTTTCTTCGGGACGCCGCTGGAACTGGGCGGCACCTTCAACCTTTACCGCCAGACTGACCCCATCAACGCCTTCCAGACGCTGCGGCCGCGCCTGCAGGTGACGTATCCTACGGCGCGGGCCGGGCGCATTGGCTTTTTCACGGAGTGGCGCAGCTCCCGGCTGTTGCTCGTCGATAGCCTTGCCACGGCCCTGCCGCCCAACATCGATACCCGCTTTACCTCCTACGGCCTCGACTATACTTGGACCACGCTCGATGATCCATACTTTCCGCGGACCGGCGTGCTGGCCGGCGGCCAGGCGGCCGTGGGCAGCAAAATCATCAGCAAGAACGCCCAGCTGAAAGAAGAGCTTTACTCCAGCCTGCCGCTGCGCACCACGCAGGTCAGCGTGAGCACACGGCTGGAACGCTACAACCGCATTGGGCGAGGCGGGGTGCTGCTGGCCCGCGTGCGAGGCGAAGCCCTGTTCAACCGCCGCCTGTTTCTGAACGACATGTTCCGGGTGGGCGGGCTGGCCACGCTGCGCGGCTTCAATGAGCTGAATTTCTATGCCAGCCAGTACGCTATTGGTACACTTGAATACCGGCAGTTCACCGGAGCCGATGCGTACGTATTCGCCTTCGTAGACCAAGGCTACCTGCGCCTCGACATCGAAACCGCCTCCGACGAGAATACGCCTACCGGCTTGGGAGTAGGCCTGAGCTTCCGCACCGGGGCCGGGCAGTTCCAGTTCGTGTACGCCCTCGGCCGCGACGAGCAGCAGAAGTTGGCGTTGGGTGCCGGCAAAATCCACTTTGGCATTACCAGCCGCTTCTAA
The DNA here is from genome assembly GCF_014250515.1 of Hymenobacter sediminicola. Lineage (NCBI taxonomy): Bacteria > Pseudomonadati > Bacteroidota > Cytophagia > Cytophagales > Hymenobacteraceae > Hymenobacter > Hymenobacter sediminicola. Next base: position 210,990 of record NZ_CP060202.1, read on the forward strand.
CCTACAGAAGTTGTTGAATTTTTCTGACTGACAGTCAGGTTGCAAGCAACAAATTGGGGTCTATTGTAACCTTTGATAGTGTTTCCCCGAAAAACCCTCTTACATTTGCATCACCAAACAGTGCGGGGTGGAGCAGTTGGTAGCTCGTTGGGCTCATAACCCAAAGGTCACTGGTTCGAGTCCAGTCCCCGCTACCTCAGACGACCCGGTTGCCATTACGGCAGCCGGGTCGTTCTTTTTTAGCCAGATTTTTCCGGCGTTGTTACAGGCATTAAACAGAACGGGCCGGCCTACATAGTGTAGGCCGGCCCGTTCTGTTTGGGAAAATGTTAGGCTAATTCAGCCACACCGTCAGGATAACTTCGAAGCGGTGCGGGGCAAAGGCGTTATAAAAGGGAGCCTCGCCCTGAAAGCCTAGTACATGGATTAGACCCATACCTTCGGTGCGGGAGTCTACCACGCGTACGGGGTATAAGCCGCCCTCTTCGGGCCAGTCACCTACGTGGTTATAAGGGCGTTGGCTGGCGTCGACGCAACGGGCGTAGTCCACAAAGGGAGCGTGGCGGGTGGCTTCGGCCAGGGTCAGGTTGTCTACTTCGTATGCCATAAGTTCTCTTACAAAAAGCGGAGAAGTTTGATTCATTAAGGAGCCTGAAACCAACTCGGAGGTTGCATTGGGCTAGGCTACTAGTACGTCACGGCCTCACAGCCGGAACTGTAAGCTGAATTTCACCCCAAAGTTACGAGCCCCGGGCGAGTTACGATAGGTAAGTCGATGAAGCAAGTCAACGCGGGCTACCCGAAAGATATTTTCCACGCCATAGCCCACTTCAGCATAAGGTAGGCGTCCCAGTGGCTGAAACCGGGGCAGTGGCTCGCCACTTTCGGGGTCGAGGCGCGGAATAATGGCATCGTTGGCGCGGGCTACGGCCCCGTACAGTATGTTGCCGGTGGCTACCAAGCGCCAGTTGAGTTTCTTGATAGCAGGTACCGAGTTGAGGAGAAAGCCTTCAAAATGATGGTCGAGACGCAGGGCTACATACCGGTCACTCACGAACTCGAAGTAGCGCATCAGGTTATAGGCGCCGGCATTGTAGAACGGCGACTGGTTACCGAGGTGTGCTTTCAGCACCGGATACGGCACGGTGCTCGGGATGTACCCTGCATCGAGCGTGTAGGTGCTCCGCCCCAACTGGCCCAGCCGCACGCTTTGCGTCACCAGCAGATTGAGCTTATGGTAGCGGAAGTCGCCGCCCAAGAACCGGTTGAGGCCCAGCGTGTAGCGTAGCGTCGTGACCGGCAGTCGCTTCAGTCCGATGGACGTGCGGCGGTTCTGATTTTCGTTCTGTACCAGCACTTCGTCGGGCCCGTAGCGCGACTCCAGTACAATCTCCGAAACGCCGAACTGGTCTTCAGTAGGAGCTCCCAGCCGCGAGTCGCCGGTGTAGTAGGCAAAGCGGTAGAGCGGGCGGAACTGCTGGTGGCGGAAGGTTACTTTCTGGGTGAAGCCCCGGAACAGATCCGACTGCAGCGACAGAGAAGACAGGTCGCGCAGGATAGGGCGGCCCCGATCAATGTTGCCGAGGCGAGCCGAGGCCTCAAACAGTGGATTTTCAAGGGCGTAGTCGTTATCAAGTAACGCTACCTGGTCCAGGTCGTGGCGGTATTCGAAGCCGATGGTAGTCCAGGTGCGGCGGTCGAGGACGTGGGTAGCCCGGGCGCCGTACTTGAAGCGGCCGTCGCGGGTGCCGTAGGCCAAATAGGCGCGTAGTGTCCAGTCGCGGCTGATTTCGGGGGTAGTTCGGAACCCAATGCGGGGCCGCAGCCCTTCAATGTTGTTGTAGCCGAGCGTGGCCAGTACCGGCCCTACATCGAATTTGCCCACCCGGTAGTAGCCGTTCACTACCACATCGGCCACTTCCAGCAGCGAGCGGACCGCCGGCAGTTTGCGCACCGAGTCCAGTACCATTAGCGTGCGTTGCTCCTGCACTGAAAGGGTATCGGGCCGGTTCTTCTCAAAAAAGTCGGCGGGCAGCTTCGGGGCGTTGGTCACGGTTTCCAGCGGCCGGTCGTAGAAGGCCAGCGGGTGCGGCTTCTGCGCCTCAAAAGCTGAATTGACGGTGACGAAGCGAGCCACTACGCCGGTGCTCTGCTTGGTAGGCCGGATGCCGACCACCACGCGGGTACGCAATGGCAGCCACGGCCCGGCAGCCGTTGGGGTCAGCTCCTGCCACACCCGAATCTGATCAATGAAGTTGAGGTTAGCCTCCGGACTCACATGCACATTGATGCGGCGCAGGGCATACGTATCGGCCGTAATCCAGATAGTGCCAGTGAAGGCCAAATCCTGCGGCCGGCGCGGCGTCACGGCCAGCTGGTAGCAGTAGTCCTTGCCGATGAACAGCGAGTCCTGCAGCTCATATTCGTAGGAGAACTTCCAGCCGTCAGCAATCGGCGACACGAAGTCCTTGCCCATGATCTGCTGCCAGTTGCGGTAGAAGTCCCAGTCCTGAAACGACGAGCCTGTAACCTGCGAAACCACTGAGCCTTCACGCGGGGCCATGCCGCGCATCTGGGTATGCCGGATTTCCTCGCGCCGCCGCACTGGCTGGCGCAGCACATAGTAGCGGGAAAGCATCTCAGAGGCGAAAATAGGAACCACCGGCTTGCCATCGGCTCCGCGCTCCAGCCCCAGGCTGTCGGCTACGGCGGTCATCTGGCGCAGCACTTTGCGCCGGCTTACTTGGTCAGGTAGGTTGTTGAGGCTGATTTCGGTGCGGTTGTAGGAATCGAACTCGAAGGCATCCAGCTGCTGCTTGTTGTTGCGGTCCTTGTGCTGCTGCACGCGACGCATAATCACGTAGGCCGGGTTTTCGTGGGGGCGTACTACCACTTCCCCCAGCGATACAGCTCCTGAGCCCAGCGCAAAATCAATGGTTTGGCGGGCCGCCTGGCGTTTTAGCGCTTTTCGGAGCGGAGCAAAACCCATTGCTGAAGCCACCAGCGTATCGGCAGGCGCCGTGCTGAGCTGGTAGCGGCCGTTTTCGTCGGCGGTAGCGCCGGTTGTAGTGCCGGGCACGAATACGGACGCAAACGGAACCGGCTTGCCAGTAGCAGCCTCCGTAATGCGGCCTGTTACCTGCAGTTGTTGCGCCCAGCCTGCTGGTGCTCCTGCCAGCAGCAGTGCCCAAAACAAGGTAAAATAGCTGATGCGCGAGTACAATAGAAGCAAGTAGATAGGCCGATAAGAACCTGAGAGCGAAGGACAGAGCAGGCGTAAGATACAGAATCCGGCTGCTCATGCGCCAGAAATCTTCAATATATCCGGCAAATTTCTGGTGCTCTTTCTACGCTGAAGTTATGGCCAGCAACTTCTTGCTGCTATTGGGGAAATATCTACTGATGAGCCGCACAGCACATGAAAAAACCCGCCCCAGCTTACGCCAGGACGGGTTTTTGTCGGAGCAGCCGAAGATCGGGGCTTAATTATTCTGATAATCAACAGGCTCTTTTGTGTGCACCCCTTGCTCCTGCAACGACGGGTAGTCGATGTAGCCTTTGTCGCCGGGCACGTAGAATGTGGCGGGGTCGGGAGTGTTGAGGGCGGCCCCGATGCGGAAGCGCTCCACCAAGTCGGGGTTGGCAATGAACGGCACGCCAAAAGCAATTACGTCAGCTTCCTTGTTGGCCAACGCCTCTTCTGCGGTTTCTTGGGTGTAGCCACCGTTTAGGATAAAAGTGCCGTTGAAAATCTTGCGCAGGTGCGCGGCTACGGCCGGCGCCTGCGGTTGCGCCATCGGGTGGCCGGGCAGGGCCTCGATAACGTGCAGGTAGGCTAGGTTGAACTGGTTGAGCTGTTCGGTGAGGTAGCTGAACGTTTTCACTGGGTCCGAGTCCTGGATACTGGCGCTGCCTTGCGGCGAGAGGCGGATGCCCACCCGGTCGGCACCCAGTTCGTCTACTACGGCCTGCACCACTTCCAGAGCAAAGCGGGCACGGTTTTCCAGGCTGCCGCCGTACGCATCGGTGCGCTGGTTCGAGCCATCCTGGATGAACTGGTCGAGCAGGTAGCCGTTGGCCCCGTGAATCTCGGCGCCATCAAAGCCGGCTAGTTTGGCGTTGCGGGCAGCCTGGCGGAACTGGTCTACCACTCCTGGAATTTCGTTCAGTTCCAGTGCGCGTGGTGCGGGAACATCCTCGAAGCCCTGGCCGGTAAAAGCCTTGGCGCCTTCCGGCTTGATGGCCGAGGGGCCTACGGGCAGTTCGCCGTTATGGAAAAAAGGGTGCGACACGCGGCCCACGTGCCAGAGTTGAATGAACATGCGGCCCCCTGCCGCATGCACGGCATCTGTTACTTTCTTCCAGGCTGCTACCTGCTCTGCGGTGTAGATACCGGGTGTGTTGATATAGCCCACGCCTTGAGCGGATACCTGCGAGCCTTCCGTGATGATGAGGCCTGCCGAAGCGCGCTGCACGTAGTATTTCACTACAGATTCGGTGGGGGCAGTGGCCTTATTGGTGGCGCGGCTGCGCGTCATGGGAGCCATGGCGAAGCGGTTGGGCAGGGTAAGCGCACCCACTTGCACGGGCGTAAAAAGATGGCGAGTCTGGCTCATGTATAGAAACGGTTTCAGGAATCAGCTGTGTGCCGATTCGCGAACTGTAACTGATGTTGCTACACATATGTTTTCGACTTCACTATTTTTTTCTACTACCTCTTCAAGCAGGTGCGGGCAACAGGCACAAAGCACAGCTTACTGCTGAGTAATATCCTGAAACTCTAGATACATCTACCTGGCTGGAGGCAGTAATTCGTACTGTTTATTGCACCACCACTTCCACGCGGCGGTTGCGGGGGCGTTGCTGCGGGTCACGGTTGTCCACTATGGGGTGGGTGCCGCCGTAGCCACGGGCCGTTAGCCGCACCGAGTCGATGCCTTGCTGCACGAGGTACTGCCGCACCACGCGTGCCCGCTGCTCGGACAGGCGCAGGTTGAGAGCAACATCTCCCACATTATCCGTGTGGCCTCCTATTTCGAGGCGCAGTGTAGGCTGAGCCCGCAACGTACGGGCCAATTCATTCAGCACCGGCCGCGACGAGGGCAGCAGTGCAGCTGTACTCTGCGTGAAATACAAGTTAGGCAGCGTAACAGCGGAACCAGCCCGTAATGCACCTAAGTCAGGTAGCGTGGCAGCCGTATCCGTAGTAACGTTGGCACGGGGTGGGGCTACATCCGCCGTTGCTCTGGACTGCGCTACCGCCACCGACCGGCGTGTTTGGCGCGCGGCAGCGGCGGGCCGGGGCGCCGGCTGCACCGCAACAGGTGGCGCGGGTGCGGGTCTGGTGGGCGGGCGAGTGGGTTCAGGAATCGGTTTAGCCGTGGCCGGAAGAGCGGCAAAAAGCTGTTGCTGGCTAACGGGCTGGAATTCAGATGTTGGCTGGTCGGTGCGGCGCCACTGTAGCAGTGCCCTTGACTCCCAGCGGTTCTGAAAATATTCGACTCGCAACGGATAGTAGCGGCCTCCTTCCAGCCGAATGCGCACGGAAGCCGGCACGTGGTCCTGGTCGCGCCAGAAATCGATGAGGCGTTTCCTGCCCAGCCAGAAACGCAGCCCGTCATCCATCACGGTACTGAACTCATACTCGCCGGTTTCAGGCACCAGCAGCCAGCCTTCCCAGCGCACCGAGAAATATTCGGCCTGCACCCCGGGCGCAGGCGGCTTCTTGTCCCAGTTGAAATCAATAGCTGCGTCGGAGCGGGTAAGCACCTTCTGCTCGAAATTCATCCCATTGTAATACGTGCCCTGCAGGCCAGTACCGGCCGGCATTTTCTGTGCCAGGCTATTTCCGGCCCATAGGAGCAGCCCCGGCAGCACAACAGTGTAGAAACGAAGTAGCATAGTCAACCATTAATGGGAAACAGAAACGACCAACTAGGAAACGATACTATATGCCAGCAATTATATTAATTCAGCTCAAAACTTCTTTGCTCTTCCGGCTGGCTCCTGGCTTGCTAGGCCTCTTTTCTACGAATTGAAATTTGAAGATTCCGGTTGTATCTTCGCTGTGTTACTTATCCAGAAAGACCGAGGGACTGGGCCCGACGACGTCTTAGCAACCTGAAATAAAACAAGGTGCTAATTCCCTTTCCAGGGCCTTTGCGGGCAATGGAAGAAGATAAGTACGGAACCGGCCTTCGCGCCCGGCTCTTTCTGGATAGGCACTTTTTGCCGCTGATTCCCCTTAGAAGAGCCGATATGCCGACCGTCCTCCCTGCCTCCGCCACTACTGCGTCTCCCCTCCACGACATCCTGCGTCAGCGCGTGCTGATTCTCGACGGCGCTATGGGCACCATGATTCAGCGCCATACGCTCACGGAGGAGGATTTCCGGGGCACGCGCTTCGCCGACCACCCCAAGCCTCTGCGCGGCAACAACGACCTGCTCAGCCTCACGCGGCCTGATATTATCCGCGGCATTCACGACGAGTATTTCGCGGCCGGGGCCGACATGGTGGAAACCAACACGTTTAGCGGCACCACCATCGCCCAGGCCGACTACGGGCTGGAGCATGTGGTATATGAGCTGAACTACGAGTCGGCGCGGCTGGCGCGGGAGTCGGCTGATGCGTTTACGGCCCTCACGCCCGACAAGCCGCGCTTCGTGGCCGGGGCCGTGGGGCCCACCAACCGCACCGCCAGCCTCTCGCCCGACGTGAACCGCCCCGGCTTCCGGGCCGTGACGTTCGATGAGCTGGCCACCGCCTATCTGGAGCAGGTGCGCGGCCTCGTGGACGGCGGCTCCGACGCGCTGCTCATCGAAACCATCTTCGACACGCTCAACGCCAAAGCAGCTTTGTACGCGGTGCAGAAGTTCTTCGACGAAGGCGGCAAAGTGGTGCCCGTCATGATTTCGGGCACGATTACCGACGCTTCGGGCCGCACCCTGAGCGGGCAGACGGTGGAGGCCTTCTGGAACTCCATCCGCCACCTGCCGCTCTTGAGCGTAGGGCTGAACTGCGCCCTCGGTGCCGACCAGCTGAAGGTGTACATCAAGGAGCTGAGCCGCATTGCCGACGTACACATTTCGGCTTACCCCAACGCCGGCTTGCCCAACGCGTTTGGTGGCTACGATGAGTCGGCCCAGGAATTTGCGGGCGTGGTGGAAGGCTACCTGGCCGACGGACTGGTGACGGTGGTGGGCGGCTGTTGCGGCACCACGCCCCAGCACATCGGTGAGCTGGCCCGGCTGGCGGAGAAATACGCGCCACGGGCGTTACCGGAAGTACCCAAAGCCACCCGCCTGAGTGGCCTGGAACCGTTCGGCGTGTATCCCGACAGTCTGTTCGTGAACGTGGGCGAGCGGTGCAACGTGACGGGTAGCCGAGCCTTCGCCCGCCTCATCCGCACCGGCAACTATGAGCAGGCCCTGCAGGTGGCCCGCGACCAAGTGGAAGGCGGCGCGCAGGTCATCGACGTGAACATGGACGAAGGCATGCTGGACTCGGAGCAGGCCATGACTACGTTCCTGAACCTGATTGCTTCGGAGCCCGACATTTCGCGGGTGCCCGTCATGATTGACTCCTCGAAGTGGAGCGTGCTCGAAGCCGGCCTCAAGTGCGTGCAGGGCAAGAGCATCGTCAACTCCATTTCGCTCAAGGAAGGCGAAGAAGTATTTAAACAGCGGGCCCGTACCGTGCGCCAGTACGGCGCGGCCGTGGTGGTTATGGCCTTCGACGAGAACGGCCAGGCCGACAACTACGAGAAGCGCATCGAAATCTGCCGGCGCAGCTACGATATCCTGGTGAACGAAGTCGGTTTCCCGGCCGAGGACATCATCTTCGACCCCAACATCCTGACGGTGGGCACCGGCATGGAAGAGCACCGCAACTACGCGCTGGACTTCATCGAGGCCGTCCGCTGGATTAAAGCCAACCTGCCCGGCGCCCTCACCAGCGGTGGCGTCTCAAACATCAGTTTCTCCTTCCGCGGCAACGACGTGGTGCGCGAGGCCATGCACTCTTCCTTCCTCTACCACGCCATCCGCGCCGGCCTGGACATGGGCATCGTGAACCCCAGTCAGCTGGCTGTGTACGACGAGGTTCCGAAGGACCTGCTGGAGCTGGTGGAAGACGTGCTCCTGAACCGTCGCCCCGATGCTACTGAGCGTCTCGTGGACTTTGCCGACACGGTGAAGCAGAAGGACAAGGTGGAAGTGGTGGCCGACGCCTGGCGCAGCCTCCCGGTGAAGGAACGCCTGCAACACGCGCTGGTGAAAGGCATTACCGAATTCATCGACCAGGACACCGAGGAGGTGCGGCAGCTGGTGGGCCGCCCGCTGGAGGTGATTGAAGGCCCGCTAATGGCCGGTATGAACGTGGTGGGTGACCTGTTCGGGGCGGGCAAAATGTTTTTGCCCCAGGTGGTGAAATCGGCCCGGGTGATGAAGAAAGCGGTGGCCTACTTGGAGCCCTACCTGCTGGCCGACAAGCAGAGCGGCGACCGGCAAACAGCCGGCAAAATTCTGCTGGCCACAGTGAAAGGCGACGTGCACGACATCGGCAAGAACATCGTGGGCGTGGTGCTGGCCTGCAACAACTTCGATATTGTGGACCTGGGCGTGATGGTGCCGCTGGAACGTATTCTCGACGAAGCCGCCAAGCAGCAAGTGGACGTCATCGGGCTAAGCGGCCTGATTACACCGAGCCTCGATGAAATGGTGTACGTGGCGCAGGAAATGGAGAAGCGCGGCCTGAAAACGCCGTTGCTCATCGGTGGTGCTACCACCTCACGCCTGCACGCCGCCGTGAAGATTGCGCCCAACTACTCCGGACCCATCGTGCACGTCAACGACGCGTCCCGCTCGGTGGGTGTGGCGGCAGCGCTGTTGGGTTCGGCCGATGCGGAGTACGCCCGCACCGTGCGTGAGGAGTACCGCCAGCTCCGTGAAGACTACGCCGGCCGCCAGCGCGACAAAAACTACCTCACCATTGAGGCCGCTCGTGAGAATGGCTTCAAGGCTGACTGGGAAACCACGCCCATCGTGAAGCCGACCTTCTTGGGCACCAAAGCCCTGGAAAACTACGATTTGGCTGAACTGGCCGAGTACATCGACTGGACGCCGTTCTTCCAGACCTGGGAGCTAAAAGGCCGCTACCCGCGCATCCTCACCGATGAAAACGTGGGCGAAGCTGCCACCCAGCTCTTCAACGACGCGCAAGCCATGCTCAAGCGCATCATCGACGAGAAGCTGCTCACGGCCCGCGCGGTAGTGGGCTTCTGGCCGGCCAACACTGTCGGCTACGATACCGTGCAGGTATTCAAGGACGATACCCGCCAGGAAGTGCAAACCGAGTTTTTCACGTTGCGTCAGCAGAGCGAAAAAGCCGCCGGCGTGCCCAACCTCGCCTTCTCCGACTTCGTGGCGCCGCGTGAAACCGGCCGCGCCGACTACATCGGTGGCTTTGCCGTGACGGCCGGTATTGGTATTGAAAAGCACCTGGAGCGGTTTGAAGCCGAGCACGACGACTACAGCAGCATCCTGATGAAAGCCTTGGCCGACCGCCTCGCCGAGGCCTTTGCCGAGCGCCTGCACCAGCGCGTGCGCGAGGAGTTCTGGGGCTACGACCCGGCCGAAAACCTCACCAATGAGGACCTGATTCAAGAGAAGTACAAAGGTGTGCGGCCCGCCCCCGGCTACCCCGGCTGCCCCGACCACACCGAAAAAATCACCCTTTTCAACCTGCTCGACGCCGAAACCGCCACCGGCATCCGCCTCACCGAAAACCTGGCCATGTACCCCGCCTCTTCCGTGAGCGGCCTCTACTACGCCCACCCCGACAGCCGCTACTTCGGCCTCGGCCGCATCGGCCAGGACCAGGTAGCCGACATGGCCCAGCGCAAACACATGCCCCTGCCGGAGTTGGAGCGCTGGCTGATGCCGAACCTGAACTACGAACCCAGCAGCGTGCCGGTAACGGCGCTATAGCGCGAATTGTCTGTGTACAGTACGCTGCTGATGTTGTAGTTTAATCAACTGAAACAGCGCTTCTTATTCCCAGTAACGAAGTGCAAAGCACAAGCTTCGCGCTACATCCCACGACTCGCCACCTGACAGTTGGCGCTCCTGATGAAAGTAACCGAACACCTGAACCGCGCCGAAGGCAAAACGCTGTTTTCCTTCGAGGTTCTCCCCCCAAAAAAGGGCGAGAACATCCAAAATCTGTTCTCCAACATCGAGCCGCTGATGGAGTTCAAGCCGCCGTTTATTGACGTCACGTACCACCGCGAGGAGTACGTGTACCGCCAGCATCCCAACGGTCTGCTGGAAAAGAAAACTGTGCGCAAGCGGCCCGGCACTGTGGGCATCTGCGCGGCCATCAAAAACCGCTTCGACGTAGACACCGTGCCGCACCTGATCTGCGGCGGCTTTTCCAAGGAGGAGACAGAAAATGCCCTCATCGACCTGCATTTTCTGGGCATCGACAACGTGTTGGCTCTGCGTGGCGACCCTATCAAATCCGAAGGCAACTTCATTCCCAATCCTGACGGCCACGCATATGCTTGCGACCTGATTGGGCAAGTGGCGGACCTGAACAAAGGAGCGTATCTGGATGAAAAGCAGGATGATGTGTGGGCTACCAGCTTTTGTATCGGTACGGCCGGCTACCCCGAAAAGCACTTCGAGTCGCCAAACTACGGGGCCGATTTGCGCTATCTTAAGCACAAAGTGGACCGCGGCGCCGACTATATCGTGACGCAGATGTTCTTCGACAACGAGCAGTTTTTCGCCTTCGAGAAGCGCTGCCGCGAAGCCGGTATTACGGTGCCTATCATCCCCGGCCTCAAGCCGCTCACTACCAAAAGCCAACTCACCATGCTGCCGCGTGCCTTCTACCTCAACATTCCAGAGGAGTTGGCTGATGCCGTACATTTGGCCCCAGACAACACAGCAGCCCGCGAAATCGGGATTGAATGGTGCATCAACCAAAGCAAGGAGCTAATGGCCCACGGTGTGCCGGTGCTGCACTACTATAGCATGGGCAAGTCGGAGAGTATCCGGCGGGTGGCGGCGGCTTTATTTTAGCCGAGACAGTAAGCAGAAATACGCAGACGGACCAGCCGCGACGGGTCCGTCTGCGTATTTCTGCTTACTGTCTCACCTCTCAAGTTTTTGCTTTTGGATACGCTGAATGAGCTATTTGAGCGTCTGCGCGTGGCTACTACGCCTACCGAGATAGAGGCCCTGCAAAACGGTATCTGGCAGCTATGGCTGGCCACGGGTAATCAGCGGCTGGACAAGCATCTGGAGGCCGGTATGCGGGCTATGGCTGCCGGCGACTATAGCCACGCCATTGCAGATTTTACGGTACTGGTGGAGGAGCACCCCACGTATGCAGAAGGCTGGAATAAGCGCGCAACTGCCTACTACCTGCGAGGAGAATACCGCGCCTCCATCAGCGACATTCAGCAGACACTTCGCCTGGAACCGCGCCATTTTGGGGCACTGAGCGGCTGGGCGACAATGATCCGCATGCTCGGCGACGATGCAGGCGCCTTGCGCGTGTTGTTGCGCCTGCAGCGCATCTGCCGCCACTGGCCGGGCCTGCAGGCCCAGTTGCACGATTTGCGCAACCGATTAGGGGATACAGAAAGCTAAATAGACGGGTTTGTATATGTGTGAGGACATTTGTAAATTTCCGGAGTCTAACCTGCTGCCTTTCAGTGTATCAATAGGTTGTTTGGTCATATAAAGCGCCTTCTAAGGTGTTCCAAGTGATAAAGCATCCAGTTGGGACAAGGAACAGCAAAAAGGTTGATATTGGATTTAAATATTATTTTTTTGCTCTTGCGGTTTACTGCCTAATCCCCCCAGGCTTGCCGTACCTCTTCCCACCCACGCATGAAACACGCTTACACTTTAGGGGCACTCTGTGCCCTTTCACTGCTATTGATAAGCCCTGATACTACCGCCCAGCGCCGCAAAAGCGACCTGGAAGCCGGCGAAATGGTGAAAGGAAAAAAAGTAGGTGTCTGGGAATATTTCAGCCTGACCCGCGACGGCCGACAGGTGCTAGTACAACGCTACGACCATACCGCCAACAAACTCATTTTTTACCGGCCTATCGAGGACATTCCGTATGAAACGGAGGTGCAGCCAGGCCAATGGACCCGGACGCGCGTGGAACAGCCGCCGCTTTTTATTGGCGGTGAAGCGGCACTAGCAGCCTATATGGCCCGCCTCAACTACCCGCAGCAAGCCCAAAGCCGCAATATTCAGGGCCGCGTGCTGGTTTCTTTTGCCATTGATACGCTGGGCCGTGCTACCTCCCACAAAGTTCTGATGGGTATTGGGGGCGGGTGCGACGAAGAGGCGCTACGTCTTAGCCGTACTATTCCGGCGCAGTGGATTCCGGCCCGCCTGAATGGCCGTGCCGTGCCGGTGGTGTATGAACTACCGTTTACGTTTCGGCTTCAGGCACCGCGTTAGCCGCAGTATGCCGCGTATAGCCTAACCTCAACCGGCCCTACCTGCGTACATTGGCTCCATGAACCTGTTCCTAACCTTTCGCCTCCTGACAGCCACGAGTGTGGCGGCCGTTCTGCTCACCGCCTGCGACTCTACTCCGCGTGAGCGGCAGGAAGCAGTGCGCGAAGAAGCCCGCAACCTCGACACGCTGGCCAACCGAGCCGCTGATAAGCTGCGCACTGTAGGCCGCCGGGCTGCTCGCTTCGATTCAGTGTCGCGGGAGCGAAGCCGCCAGCCGCTCGATACGGTGGCCGCCCGCGCCTTTGCCAGCCAGCTGCTGGGCAGCTACGGCAACATCGAACAACTGACGCCGACCACTATTGAGCCGGCGTTCGTGCAGTTTATGCAGCAGGTACGCACTAACCGCAAGCAGTGGACCCAGCGCGACTGGGACTATGCCACGGCGCTCAGCCGCCGCCTCAATGGGCGGTTTCGTACCATTCGGCTCGATATCAGAGGCCGCGACGAGTTACACATCCGGGCACTACAGACCGAGTTTACGGCGCTTGAAACGGGCCGCGACGTGAAAGACCTTGGCGACGCGGTAAAGGAAAAATAACCAGCCACAACTCAATGTGTAATGAGCCCCGCCGCAGTGCGGGGCTTTCTTTTTCCGGCAATGGTGCAGAAAACTAGCACGGCAAAGAGTAGCAAATGGATAGCCTGCGTGGCAGCTCTCCTGCTGTTGGGGCAGGTGGCACAGGCGCAGCGCCTTATTCGTAAGGCGGAAACTATACCAGCCGGCGAACTATGGCTAAGTCCTGGCGACGCGCTGCAGGTGCGCTTGCTGGGAGAGCCGGGCGGCCAAGCCTCTTTCCTGAACGGCCAGCTCCTGACGGAGCTAACCACTGAGCAGGCCCAAGGTGTGCGAGGTGTGTATCAAGGAACCTATCAGGTGCAGCCCACTGATACCCTGAGCGGAGGTAAGCCGCTGTGGCTGCACCTGCGCCTGCCCGATGGCCGCCATGATTCGCTGCAAACGTCTTTCCCAGTGCGGCTGCTAAACCCAAACCAGCCACAGCTGGCCGTGACCAAAGGCGCACTGGCCCACCTCAACTACGGCCTCGGCGATGACCGGCTGGGTGGGGCCAAGATGGGCTACCTCGATTCGTTGGTGCTGCTGCATGTGGTAGGCCGGGTGGCAGACCAATACCGCGTGCGGCTGGCGGAAGGCCACTATGCTTGGGCACCGGTAGCAGGCGTCCGGCTGCTTCCTGCCGGCGGCTTTGTGCCTGCTTCCCTCACCGGTTCCTGGAGCGTGCTCGGCGACTCCCTCTACGACTATGTGCGTATGCCCCTAACACAGCGGCTGCCTTACCGTTCTCAGGTGCTTCAGAACCCCACGCGGCTAGTGATAGATGTATTTGGAGCCACGTCTAACACCAACTGGATAACCCAGCGGGCTGGCTTGCGCGAGCTAGGCACCATCTACTACGAGCAGCCGCAACCCGATGTATTCAGGATGGTACTGCCTTTGCGCCACCACCAAAGCTGGGGCTACCACATTGGATACGAGAAAAATACGTTGGTTGTGCAGGTGGCGCGCCCACCCGCCAAACTACGCCTGAAGGGGCTGTTGGTGGCTATTGATGCCGGGCACGGCGGCACCAATGTAGGAGCTATTGGCGCCAGCGGAGCCCGTGAGAAAGACCTTACACTGGCTATAGCCCAACAGCTGCGGCAGGAATTGGAGCGCCGGGGAGCCCGCGTACTTATGACCCGCGAAACTGATGTGAGCCTGGAAATAGCAGAACGGGTAGCATTGCTGCGGCGGCGGCGGCCGGCCCTGTTGGTCAGTATCCACGTCAACTCTACTGGTGGCACCACGGCGCGTGGTACCAGTGCTTTCTACCGCTACCCAGCCTACAAGCCGTTGGCTGAGGCACTGTATGGGCGTATGCAGGAAACCGGCTTGCCAGGGTGGGGGCTAGTTGGCAATTTCAACTTTGGCCTCAACGGACCGACCGAATACCCGAATGCGCTGGTAGAAACGGCTTTCGTATCAAATCCGGAAGACGAGAAACTGCTGACTGACCCCATCCGGCAGGAGCAGATGGCCAATGCTATGGCGGCCGGAATCGACGACTTTCTGAAGGCTGCACGGAAGAAAGGCCTGGGCGGGTGGCTGAGTAAGCAGGCAGCTACAGAATAAAGCGTGAAGCAAGGCTTCGGACGTCGCAACGGCTTTCACAGCAGGTAAAATGATGTTGCTACAGGGGTTGCTATAGTTTTTTAGCAAAAAATAGTTGAGTATTTGCTGAATATCGGCGTACAAAGCCGATATCTTCCTCATTCTCAGTCCTGCCTATCAGGTAGATGCTGGGAGTGCCGACGCTCCTTTTTCCCAACCAAACCCACCATGCACATGGCAGAAGACTCCTTACTGGACCGCAGCCGCACCGTAGCCGGGCCCGGCTACAATCGTTGGCTGGTGCCCCCCGCCGCCCTGGCCATTCACCTGGCAATTGGGCAGGCATATGCATTCAGCGTATTCAAAAAGCCCCTCGGTGCCCTCATCAGTGGCAACCCCGATGCCCCCGCACCTACTGACTGGACACCTGGGCAGTTGGGGGTTATCTTTTCTATTGCTATTGTGCTGCTAGGTCTTTCCGCGGCCATTTTTGGAAAATGGCTGGAGCGGGTAGGTCCTCGCAAAGCCATGCTGGCGTCGTCGCTGTGCTTTGGTGGTGGCTTCTTTATTGCGGCTTTGGGTGTACATCTGCACAGCATCTGGCTGGTATATTTCGGCTACGGCTTTGTAGGCGGCATTGGGCTGGGCATTGGCTATATCTCACCGGTGAGTACACTCATTAAGTGGTTTCCAGACCGCCGCGGCGTGGCTACAGGCATGGCCATTATGGGCTTTGGCGGCGGCGCCATGATTGGCTCGCCACTGGCCGTAACCCTCATGGACCACTTTAAGGCGGCTGGAACCGGCACGCTGGGCGTAGCCGCCACGTTCCTGGCTATGGGCCTGATTTATCTGCTGTTCATGCAGTTCGGTGTCTGGACCATTCGGGTGCCGGCGGATGACTGGAAACCAGAAGGCTACGTGCCTTCCAACGAGCACAACGCCTTGATTACGACCGGTAACGTCACGGCCGACAACGCCATTAAGACGCCGCAATTCTGGCTGCTGTGGGTGGTATTGTGTATGAATGTGACGGCCGGTATCGGGGTGCTCGAAACGGCCTCGCCCCTTATCCAAGAGTCTTTCTCAGACGGAGTGATGGGCGCGGGCCGGGGCGTTACTGCTGCTGCTGCTGCGGGCTTTGTGGGGCTGCTGAGTCTGTTCAACCTGCTAGGGCGCTTCTTCTGGTCGTCGGCTTCGGACAAGATGGGTCGCAAAACCACTTATGCCATCTACTTCGGACTGGGGATTCTGCTCTATGCCTTGGTGCCCACATTGGGAGCCGGCGCCCAGCTTACGCTGTTTGTGGTAGTAACCTGTGTGATTCTGAGCATGTATGGTGGCGGCTTTGCCACCATCCCAGCCTACCTCTCCGATTTGTTCGGCAAGCTACAAGTGGGCGCCATCCACGGCCGCCTGCTTACGGCCTGGAGTACGGCTGGTGTGCTGGGCCCTGTCATCGTGAACTACCTGCATACCAATGCCAAGGCCAATGGCTTGGTAGGGGCGGCCGCGTATCAGTCAGTGTTCTACACCATGGCGGGCCTGCTGGTCGTGGGGTTGATTGCCAACTTCCTAGTGCGGCCTGTGGCGGAGCAATACTTCGAGAAGGAAGCTGCTAAAAAAGCAGCGGCCTAATCCGCTACCATCATCCTACATATCCTGAACTCATGGACCAGAAAACCTCTTATCCCAATTCTGACGCCACGCCCAGCTCTACCGGAGCTGTGGCTTTCGCCTGGCTCTTCGTGGGCGTTCCATTGGCTTGGGGCGTTTCTCAGACCTTTATCAAAGCCTTGGCCCTGTTTCAATAAGGCGCTCTGCAGAAAAAAGCTGCGGCTAATGAAAGAAGCACCCGAAAGGGTGCTTCTTTTGTTTTATCTGAAAACCAGCGGCCCATGTACGACGAGTCTCCTGATACCCCGATTGTGCTGCTGGCATCCTTCGCCAATGTTATTTCAGCGCACCTGGCCAAAAACCAGCTGGACGCGGCCGGTATTCCCAGTTTCCTCAGCAACGAAAACCGCCCCTATGGCCCTATTTCGGGAGGCGTGCGGCTGCACGTACGGGAGCAGGACTTAACAGAAGCGCAGGAAATATTAGAAGATAGCCGCACGAGCATGCATGCGCTGGCGCACTCTGAAGAGGAAACCACCGCCGATGCTGCCCGCTGCCCCCGCTGCCACCATACCGACGTAGTCTGCCAGCAGACGCCACAGCCCACCCACACCCTGCTTACCCGCCTGCGCCTCTGGCTCCTGGACCCCGAGAAACCCCAGTGCCACTGCTTCCACTGCGGGCTGGATTTTGAGGGATGAACATATCGGTAGCTGCTTTCCCGGCTTTCAGACGTGCGAGAATCAACTAATCAATCTTTCACCGGAACCGCCACGCCGGCAGCACCGTGCCAGCCGGGAAATGCTCCTGCTCGGCGGGAAGCTCCAGAAAAGCATTGCTGGTCAGCAGGCTGGCTTGGTCGCCGGAGCCGCCGGCACGCTCGGGATGCGCGAGGCGCCGGCCGTCGGGCGCATCTTCCAGCCGCACCAGCAGAAAATGCGTGAGAACCGGCCGAAAGCTGACATCGGTAGCTAGTACTGCGGGCACGGGGCCAGGTGATACCGCCGCCGGGTGCTGCACCGCCTGCAGCCACGGGTGCACGTAGCGGTAAAAGTTCACGAACGACGACACCGGATTGCCGGGCAGCGCAAACACTACTGCTCCGCTCGGGTGCTGCCCAAACCAAAACGGCTTGCCTGGCCGCTGCTGCACCTCATGAAACCGTTGCTCCACACCCAGCCTGCGCAGCACCTCTGGCAAAAAATCAGCTTTGCCCTTGGATACGCCGCCGCTCAGCACCACCGCATCAAAGTCGTGTAGTAGTGCTGGCAGGCCCTGCTGTAGTGCAGCTACGTCGTCGTTGAAATGGAACAGCGCCGTAACGGCCCCGGCAGTATCGGCGGCAGCCTGCAGCATCAGGCCGTTGGAGCGCCGGATCTGGTGGGGCAGGGGAGTGGCCGTGATGGGTACTAGCTCGTCGCCGGTACTGACAACTGCCACCCGCGGGCGGCGCGTAACGGCCACCGTAGCCGCCCCAATAGTGGCCGCCACGGCTAGCTCTGTGGGGCCCAGCACGGTACCGGCCGGCAGCAGCAGGTCGCCCTGGCGGCGGTCGGCGGCGCGCGGATGGATGTTGTGGCCCGCACGGGGCGGCGGCACCTGCACCTGCGCGTAGCGCTGGCCGGTGGTTTCGTCGGTCCGGAAAGTCAGGTCTTCATAGCGGATGCTGGTGTCGGCACCCTCAGGCAGCGAGGCGCCCGTCATAATTTCGATGGCCGCCTGCGGATTTTGGAGGGGCTCCGGTGGCTGGCCAGCAAACTGCGTCCGCTCCACCAGAAACTCCGTCTGACCGGCTTCAAGGGCCGCATATTGTACCACAATACCATCCATAGCCACCCGGTTGAAGGGCGGAAAGTCCCGGTCGGCGCGCAGGTCTTCGCGCAGCACGCGCCCGGCGGCCAGCGGCAACGACAGCAGTTCGATGGGCAGCGGCCGGATGGTGGCGGCAATAAGCTGGGTAGCCTGTTCAGCAGAAATCATACTCGGAAGTCAGAAGTTGAGGCGCATCTTTGCCGTCGACCGTTGTCGGCCGCAGGTTGCCGTATAAGAAACTCTGCGCGGTGCTACAGGTTGTGCTGATACCGCCTTTTGGTGCGCCGTAAGGTGCTGCCGGCAACAACACGACGCAAAGATGCG
Organism: Hymenobacter sediminicola; assembly: GCF_014250515.1. Taxonomy (NCBI): domain Bacteria; kingdom Pseudomonadati; phylum Bacteroidota; class Cytophagia; order Cytophagales; family Hymenobacteraceae; genus Hymenobacter; species Hymenobacter sediminicola. The sequence goes on from NZ_CP060202.1 coordinate 229,402, forward strand.
TCCCTCCGTTTTCGTCTCCTAGTTATGTCCGATTCTCCTAAACTCACGCACCTCAACGCCGCCGGCCAGCCCGCTATGGTCGATGTGGGCGCCAAAACCGCCACCCGCCGCGTAGCCCGCGCCCGCAGCCGCGTGGTGCTCGGCCCCGAAATTATAGCGCTGGTGCAGCAGGGCGACCTGCCCACCCGCAAAGGCCCCGTGTTCCAGACCGCCATTCTGGCCGGCATCATGGGGGCCAAGCGCACCTCCGAGCTGATTCCGCTGTGCCACCCGCTGGGACTCGACGACTGCCAGGTGCGCATTGAAGTAGATGGGCCCGATGCCGTGCTGATTGAGTGCACGGCCAGCGTCACGGGCAAAACCGGCGTCGAAATGGAAGCCCTGACCGGCGCATCGGTAGCGGCCCTCACCATTTATGATATGTGCAAAGCGTTGTCGCACGACATCGTGATTCAGGAAACGCGCCTGCTGAGTAAAACCGGGGGCAAACAGGATTTTTATCATGCCGGATAACCAATTACCCCTCAACGACGCGCCTCGCAGCAAGCACGCTCAACTGACCCGCCCACATGCTGGCGAATTCGGCCGGCACGAGTTAGCTATTCTGGGTGCGCCTTGTGGCAAAATCAAGGAGCTGGCGGCCCGTCTGCTGCCTCTGCTACAACCCACGTTGCGTGTGGCCTACGTGGATGCCGACCACGCCGCCGGTGACGACGCGGCGCAAGGTGGCAGCGGGGGCCAAGATGCTATTCTACAGGCCGGTGCCGCCGCCGAGCTGACCGACAAAATCACCTTCACCCGCCTCGATGTGAAGCGCCCGCTGGACAAGTTCAGCCAGCCGGAGCTGTTGCAGCACCAGAATCTGGTGCTCGTGAATGGCAACCATTTCCGGGCCCGCCAGCAGCTCGTGATTCTCGACCCCGCCAAACCCGTAGAAAAAAAGCTGGACCGCCTTACTGATGTGCGGGCCTTGTTGCTGCCCGAAGGCGTAACCGAGGTGCCGGCTTATCTGCAGGCACATGTAGCTGAAGCGCCAGTGCCGGTACTGTCGCTCCACGATACCGCCGCCATTGCCGACCTTATCCTGCAGGAATGGCACGCCGCTGCGCCGCCGCTGCGGGGGCTGGTGTTGGCCGGCGGCCGGAGCCAGCGCATGGGCCAGGACAAAGGCAAACTCAGCTACCACGGCCAGGAGCAGCGCGCGTACGCCGCAGAGATGCTGGCCCTTTTCTGCCAGGACGTGCACGTTTCCTGCCGCCCCGACCAGATAACTGAGCTGGAATACGCCGGCCTGCGCCCTCTGCCCGACACCTTCGCCGATTTGGGTCCGCTGAGCGGCATCCTCTCGGCTCTTCGCCTCGACCCCAACGCGGCCTGGCTGGTAGTAGCCTGCGACCTGCCACTGCTGTCGGAAGTTACGCTGGCGCATCTGGTGCGGCACCGCCAGCCAGCCCGCATAGCCACGGCTTTTCAAAGTCCGGAGAATGAATGGCCGGAGCCGCTTATCACCATTTGGGAGCCGTCCAGCTATCCGCAACTGCTGCGCTTTCTGAGTCTGGGCTATAGCTGTCCGCGCAAAACGCTCATCAACTCGAATATTGAGCTGCTGCCCGCGCCCGCCCCGGAGGAGCTACGCAACGTGAATACGCCCGAGGAAGCTGCGCAGGTACGGCAGGAACTGGAGTAGCGCCCCGCTTCGCGCACGAGCAAAGCGAGTAGCTGGCGTGGAATGCGAAAAAGATAGGCGTACAAGTGGCCGGTACTAGAAAAATAAATAGGCCAAAGTCAGGAAGTTGCCGCTACTTTAGGGCTGCTTTCTGACTCTATCCCATTATATGAAGTGCTTCTATTCTTTACTGGCCCTTGCGGCCTACACCCTTTCCGCCCAGGCACAGCAGCCGGCTTCAGGGCCCAACTCCTCGCTAAAGCCGCAGCAACAGTTCAAAGCCGAACAGGACACTGCTTTTCGCCGGGGCTCCGGCATTAGCCTCAGCAACCTGAACAAGCAGCAGTTGGAAAACCTAGCGGTACTGGGCCGGGTGTGGGGCTTTGCGAAATACTACCACCCGGTAGTGGCCCGGGGCGAGGTGAACATGGACGCCGAGCTGTTCCGGATATTGCCCAAGGTGTTGCAGACCTCTACCCAACAGACCCGCAGCCAGGTATTGAGCGCTTGGCTTACCAGCCTGGGCCCGGTGCCAGCCTGCTCCGCCTGCAGGGAGCCGAAACCCAAAGAAGTACGCCTGCAGCCCGACCTGGCCTGGCTCACCGACCAGCGCCAGGTTAGCCCGGCGCTCAGCCAGAAATTGGTGTACCTGCGCCAGAACCGCAACCAGGGGCCGCACTACTATGTGCGCAGCGCCCCCAGCATCGGGAACCCGTTGTTTGAGCACGAAGAGGCCTATCCTTCCGCTGCCGGCAGCCTGCCCGACGACGGCCTGCGCGTGCTGTCCCTGTTTCGGTACTGGAACATGATTGACTATTTCTTTCCCTACTGCTACGCCATTGATGGGGACTGGCAGCAGGTGCTACCGGAGTTTCTGCCCCGAATGGTAGCGGCCCGCACCCCGGAGCAGTACCGAACTACGGCCCTGGCCCTCATTGCCCGCATTCAGGATACTCACGCCAATATCTCAGACGCTGACCCCATCATAGCCAGTTACCGGGGTACGCTTTATGCGCCGGTGCAGGTGCGGTTTGTGGAAGGGCAGGCCGTAGTGACGGAATATTATGACCCGCAGCTAGGTGCGGCCACAGGCCTGCAAAAAGGCGATGTGGTGCTGACGGTGGATGGCCGCAAGGTAAAGGACCTCATGGCGGAGCGGAAGCCGTTCACGCCAGCCTCCAACGAGCCTACCCAGCTACGCAACATAGCCCGCGACCTACTGCGCGGCAACACCGGGCAGGTGAAGCTGCTGGTGTGGCGGGATGGCAAAGAGCTGCCCTTTACGATTAGCCGCTTCGCCAGCAACCGGCTCAACCTGAACTTCAACCTGGGCACGCCCGATCCGACTGCCCCGGCCTGGCGCAAGCTTCCGAGCAACGTCGGGCACCTCACGCTGGGCACCATCAAGAACAAAGAGCTGCCGGCTATTATGGCAGAAGCCCAGGGTACCAAGGGCCTAATCATCGACATCCGTAATTATCCGTCGGATTTCGTAGTATTTTCCCTGTCAAAATACCTCTTGAGCCGACCTGCCGAATTCGTCCGGTTCAGCCTGCCAACGCCCACGTACCCGGGCCTGTTCACCACCATCAAGCCGCTGCAGGTGCAACCGGGGAAGACATTGGTCTACCCGGGCAAAGTGGTAATTCTGGTGAATGAACTCTCGGTTAGCCAGTCGGAATACACTACCATGGCTTTGCGGGCGGTGCCGGGGGCCGTGGTAATGGGCAGCACCACTGCCGGGGCCGATGGGAACGTATCCACCATTGTGCTGCCGGGCAACCTCACTACCCGCATTTCCGGCCTGGGCGTGTACTACCCCGACGGCCGCGAAACCCAGCGCATCGGCATTGTGCCGGATATTGAAGTGAAGCCCACCATTGCTGGCATCAGAGCCGGCCGCGACGAGGTGCTGGAACGGGCCATAGCACTGATTGAGCAGCAGTAAACTGCCGATAGCAAACGGGTTGTCGGGGCACCCCAATTTAGGATACCCCGACAACCCGTTTTACTTTTTCACTTTTTGCTTGCCTTACGGGTGCGCGGCCACCCACACGTCGCCGTCCTGATAAAACTCCTTTTTCCAGATAGTCACTACCTGTTTCAGCGTATCGATGATGTACTGGCAGGCGGCAAAGCTTTCGGCGCGGTGCGGCGTAGATACGGCCACCACCACCGCCACGTCGCCGATATAGAGGGTGCCTTTGCGGTGCACGACGGTTATTTTCTGCACCATCGGCCACTTTTCGGCGGCCTGCTCGGCCACTTTGCGCAATTGGTGCAGGGCCATGCTATCATAGGCTTCGTACTCCAGCCGGACCACGGGGCGGCCGGTGCTCTGGTTGCGTACCGTGCCGATAAAGGTATTGATAGCGCCTGCCCCATCGGCTTCCACGCTGCGCAGGGCAGCGGCTATGTCAATGGGCTGGTCGGTCAGGTCGATGTGAATCAAGGGAGTGATGAGGTGATGGAAGAATGGTGATAGGTAAACAGAGTGTCGTTCCCAGCCTGTGGGACATCTCGCGTGCTGACGTCAAGGGCAATCTGAACGGTGTAGAGACGCGTAGTCGCGTCGCGTCGTTGAACGACCTGCCCCGCACCAGACCACACCAGTGAAACAGTATCAGCAACGAGGAGGCCCGCTCGCTACCCGCCAGATACCGGCGGAATCAGGGCTATTTCGTCGCGTTCCTGCAGTAGCTGTGTGTCTTCGGCGTACTCGTTGTTCACGGCTACGGCTAAGCTGCTGAGCTGGCGCAGGGCCGGGTAGTCGGTGCGAAGCTGCTCCAGGAGCTGGTGCACGGGCTGGCCTTCGGGGAAGTTCAGAGCTAGCTCTGGTTGGCCCACAATTTCCTTGGCAATGCCAAAAAGCGCTATTTTCAGGTTCATAGGGTCGGGGAGCAAAATATAGTAGCAGTACGCACTTCAAACCCAAACCACAACGCGCGTGTTACGTTTTGGTTGACAGATTCCGGCCCTTACCGGGCTACTCTCTTTTTTATTGCTGCTGCTATGGCTGGTGCCGCTCCGTCTGTTTTGTTTGATAATCATGGCCGTCCGCTGGAATACCTGCGGCTGGCCGTGACGGACCGGTGCAACCTGCGCTGCTTTTACTGTATGCCCGAAGAAGGCATCAAGTACATGCCCAAGCAGGAGCTCCTGACCTACGAGGAGATGGAGCGGCTGGTTGGCCTGCTCACGGGCCTGGGCGTACGCAAAGTACGCCTGACGGGCGGGGAGCCATTCGTGCGCCGCGACTTGGTGCCGTTTATGGCCCGCCTCGCCGCCATTCCCGGCCTCGACGACTTAAGCCTGACTACCAACGGCGTGCTCACGGCCCCGTATGTGCCCGAGCTGGCCCGCCTGGGCGTGAAAGCCGTCAACCTCAGCCTCGATACCCTGGACCGTGCCCGGTTCGCCAGCATCACGCGCCGCGACGAGCTACCGCGGGTGCTGGACACGTTCTACGCGTTGCTGGCCTCCGGGATTCAGGTGAAAATCAACGCGGTGGTGATGGACGGGCAGAACATCGAAGACCTAGTGCCGCTGGCCGAGCTGACGCGGGAACTGCCCGTAGAAGTACGCTTCATTGAGGAAATGCCCTTCAACGGCGGCAGCCACGCCGCCACGCTGCCCTGGGACCACCGCCGCATCCGGCAGCATCTGGAGGCTCACCTAGGCGAGTTTGTGCCCGTGGCCACGCCCGCCGGTGCTACGGCTTCCGAGTACAGTATTGCCGGTCATCAGGGGCGCATCGGTATCATTGCGGCCTACTCACGCACATTCTGCGGTACCTGCAACCGAATCCGCCTCACGGCCGAAGGTGGCCTCAAAACCTGCCTCTACGACCAAGGCGTGCTGGATGTGCGGGCCCTGCTGCGTGGCGGCTCAACGGATGAACAAGTGGTAGAAGCCCTGAAAAGCGCCTTCCGCCACCGCGCAGCCAATGGCTTCGAAGCCGAGCAGCGCCGCCCCGTGCATCAACTCAGCTTCGAGTCGATGAGCACGATTGGCGGGTAACTTCGGATGCTACAACTGGTTTGCCCGTCGGCTTATTTGCCCAAGCCTACCCAGCCGCGCTGCATAGCATAATATACCGCCGTGCCGAACACCAAGCCCACCAGGTAGCCGTACGGCAGGCCGGCGCAGAGTAGCCCTACCAGCAATGCTACCAGCAAATCGGCGCGGTGCGCCGTGATGTCGCGGAGCAATGTGGCCAGCGTGAGGGCCTCAAAAAGGAGCAATACGCCTAGCACCGGCAGCGGGAATATCTGCACGATTTGCTGGAAGCCCTGGCTGAAAAATAGTCCCAACACCAAGAACAGTCCGCCGTAAATCAGAACGGAACCGCCAGTGCGCCCGCCAAACGTGTAGTGCCCCACCATGCCGCCTGAGCCATGGCACACCGGAAAGCCGCCCAGAAACGGATTCACTAGGTTCATGAGAGCATACGTAAAGCTGATTTGCCGCACTGTGAGGCTCCGCTCCGGAAAGTAATCCTGCACCACCTGCCGCGTAGCCAGCACCGAATTGCCGAGCGACAACGGAATCTGGGGCAGCGCCAATAGCACGGCGCCCGTCAAAATATCGGCGGTGGCGGGTACGTGCCAGGCTGGCAGGTGGAGCCCGATGGCCCGCTGGGCCGTGGCCAGATCAAGCTTGAAAACCAGGCCATACGCCACGCCCAGCGCCAATACCACTAGCGCGGCCGGCCAGCGGCGGTTTCCCAGCAGCACTACCGTCACCAGAAAACCGGCGGCGGCCAGTGCGTATCCCGGCAAGCCGTCGGCGGGCACGTACTCTTTCAGGGCCAGCGTGGCTAGCTGCAGTGCAAGCCCAAACTGGATGCCGCGCACCACGGGCTTAGGCACGAGCCGGGCCAGCGCGTCAATCAGCCCCGTGACTGAGAGCAGCAACATACTGATACCAATAGCCAGCCCGCCGCCGAAGATGAGGCGTCCAGGAATTTTCTGGGCAATAACCAGCGCGGCAAACGCCTTCAGTGGCTGCACCGGCATCGGCATGCCATACCAGAGCCCCGAAAACACTTGCATCAGCCCAAACATGATTAGCACTCCGGCGCTATCCATGCCTGAGGCGGCAATGATACCAATGAGCAGCGGCAAGTCCGTTCCTAAATCTCCGAAGGCTCCGGCCAGCTCATTTCTGTCAAATCGGATGCGTGGGCGAGCAGGACGGGTGGCAGTAAGCGGCATAAAGGATGCTTCGGACAGGGAAATATGGCTCAGTTTGGTTTCTGGTGCAGACTAGAGCCAGCATCCTAAAAACCCGATGTAATATGGCTCAAACCGCTTTTTCTACGGTATCCTGCCAGGCCAGCATACCGCCCGTCAGGTTCTGCAGATTGGTGAATCCATACGTATTCTGCAGCAGCTCGATGGCCTGGGCACTGCGGCGGCCGGAGCGGCAGTACACCACCACCGGATGGTGCCGCGGAATAGAGGCCATTCCTTTTTCTAGGCTACTCAGCGGCAACAGCGTAGCGCCCGGCAAGTGCGTCAGGGCAAATTCTTCCGGCTCACGCACATCCAGCAGAAACGGCGGGTGGCCCGATTCCAGCAGCTCGTGCAGCTCCACCGCCGATACTGTACTAATCCCAGCGCCGCACAAGTCGGCGTAATCGGCACGGTTGGCGGTATCTAGGTTGATGGACGCCTGCTCCGGCTTGCGCGAAAACTTCAGAATCCGAGTCTGAAACGATAAAGCATCCAGCATCCAGAGTCGTCCCACCAGCAATTCCCCAATTCCTAACACTACCTTCAGTGTTTCGGTCGCCTGGGCCGTACCTATCAGGCCGGGCAGCACGCCCAATACGCCGGTATCCTCACAATTGGGGGCTTCGCTGGCAGCGGGTGGTTGCGGAAACAGGCAGCGGTACGTGGGCCCGCCCTGGTAGTTGAACACCGACACCTGCCCTTCAAACTTGTAGATGGCACCCGAAACCAGCGGCCGGTTCAAGCTCACGCAGGCATCGTTGAGCAAGTAGCGGGTCGGGAAATTATCGGAGCCATCTACCACCACATCATACTGCGCTACTAACTCGCGCACATTGCCCAGCATGGCACGGCAGCTATACACTTCCGTCCGAACCAGTGGGTTGAGCCGCTGCACAGCCCGGGCGGCGGCGGCGGCTTTGGGTTGGCCTACATCGGCTGGTCCATAGAGAATCTGGCGCTGCAGATTGCTCATCTCCACCTTATCCGCGTCCACGATGCCCAGCGTGCCTACGCCGGCAGCCGCCAGATACTGCAGTACCGGACAGCCTAGGCCGCCGGCGCCTACCACCAACACGCGGGCGTTTTTCAGGCGTAGTTGGCCCGACTCGCCTATTTCGGGTAGCTGCAGGTGGCGGCGGTAGCGCTGGCGTTCTTCCGTAGTAAGCATAGCTGGCAAAGTAGGCGACCGGATAAATGGGCGGGTATCGTGACTGTGGCTTATTCAAACTTACAACTACCCCGTAAGGTTAAGATACTACGCGCCGGCTGCATCTGCGCGGCGCTTCATCATTGGCTATCCGGATTCTCAGTGGCAACTCCCGTTTTTCTGCCTCCTACCAGCTACGAATACGTGACCGTGCAGAAAGTGCAGGGCTCAGAAGCTACGGAAGCCTCCGACGTGCTGGCCGCCGAAGAGCCGCTGGAAATTCGCGTTGGTTACGGCCCCGAGAGCCAGCGTCAGCACCGCACGCTGTCCGTCACGATGCGCACTCCTGGTCACGATTTTGAGCTGACGGCCGGATTCCTGCTCACCGAAGGTATTATTCGCTGCCGCGAAGAACTGCAGGGCATCATCTACTGCCCCGATGTAGAGAAGGAGGAGGAGCGCGAAAACGTGGTGCGTGCAGAACTCAATCCTGCTTCCGTGCCCGATTTGCCCCGGCTGGAACGTCATTTCTACACCAGCAGCAGCTGCGGCGTGTGCGGCAAAACCAGCATCGAGGCGGTGCACGCGGCCAGCTGCCCGGTTTTGCCTGCCCAGGGACCCTATGTAGCCACTGCCGTAATTCATCAGCTACCCGAGCGGCAGCGCGCGGCGCAGGCGTTGTTTGAGCAAACCGGTGGCCTGCATGCGGCCGCGCTGTTTTCGCCGACCGGCGAACTGCTGCTGCTGCGCGAAGACGTAGGCCGCCATAATGCTCTGGACAAAGTAATTGGGGCGGCGTTGCTGGCCGGGCAGTTGCCACTCCACAACGCGGTGCTGCTGGTCAGTGGCCGCGCCAGCTTCGAGTTGGTACAGAAAGCCGCCGTAGCGGGTATTCCGGTCCTGGCCGCTGTAGGCGCCCCCAGTTCCCTTGCTGTATCGGCTGCCCACAACTTCGGTATGACGCTCTGCGGCTTTGTGCGCCAAAACCGCTTCAACATCTACAGTCACAACTGGCGTATCACAGACGAACCGGAGCTAAAGCCGATAGGCTAAGGTTCCATATTGACTCTGATTCGCTATTTCTGCTGTTTCCCGCTTCGCACTCCATGAAACTCCGCCTCGAAGACAACACCCTGCGCTTGCGTCTTTCTCAAGAAGAGGTAAAGGAGTTCGGCCACGCCGGCCAACTCCATACTGTAGTACCGCTTGGTCCTGCCCCCACCGATACGCTGACTTATACTCTAGAGCGGACAGCTGATGCTAGTTTGGAGCTGCGACTGGCTTATACGCCGGGCCGCATCACAGTTCAGGTGCCGTCTGTGCTATCTGATGAATGGACTACCACCGAAACCATCAGCCTGCGTGGCAGTTATCCAGTTGCCGGCAACCAAGTACTGCATATATTGGTAGAAAAGGACTTAGGCTGCAAGCATTAGTCTTCTTCATTCCTGCTCCCACCGAAGCCCCCTACATCATGGAAGAGTCTCCCGTCGCCGATCCGAACAAAGCAGGCAAGCAGCACGAACAAAAGGCCGCCAATGAGCCCAAAAGTAGGGAGCGTCCTGACCAGGGCGAAGCACCGGCACCGGACCATTATCGTCCTGATCCGCAGGCGGCGCGCGACGAGAGCAACATTAATCCTCCAGACGTGGCTAACGCAAAATACACCCATCCTATCCTTGCCCAGCCTCCCGAAGCCCTCACCGGCCTCCGGCTCGAAGAGCGGGCCAAAGTAGCCGCCGGCGTCACGGCCGTTATTAAGTCCATGGAGTTTAGCTGGAGTGAAGGCGGGCTGAACCGCGGCACCCGGGGCTTGCTCAAAATGAACCAAAAAGATGGTTTCGACTGCTCCAGCTGCGCATGGCCCGACCCCGACGACCACCGCTCCGTCGCGGAATTCTGCGAAAACGGTGCGAAAGCCACTGCCTCCGACGCCGACGACAAAGCTGCCGGTCCGGAATTCTTTGCGAAAAATAGCCTGGCTCAGCTGTCTAAGATGACTGACCGGGACCAGAACAACGCTGGCCGCCTCACGCACCCACTGGTAAAGCGCCCCGGCGACAACCACTATTCGCCCATTGCCTGGCCCGACGCTTTTCAGCTCATTGCCGACCATCTGAACGCGCTGTCGTCTCCTGATGAAGCCGTGTTTTATACCTCAGGCAAAGTGCCCAACGAGCCGGCTTTCCTGTTTCAGTTGTTTGCCAAGATGTTGGGCACCAACAACCTGCCCGATTGCTCCAACATGTGCCACGAGAGCAGCGGTGCGGCCCTCAGTCCCACGCTGGGTCTAGGCAAAGGTTCCGTCACGCTCAATGACATCTACGAGGCCGAAGTCATCCTTATCATTGGGCAGAATCCGGGTACCAACCACCCGCGTATGCTGTCGGCTCTGCAGAAGGCTAAGCGCAACGGAGCTAAGATTATCAGTATCAACCCCCTCATCGAAGCCGGCCTCAACCACTTCAAGAACCCACAGGATTTCATGAATCCGCTCAGGGCGCTGGGCGCGCTGATGGGCGACGGCACGCAGATAACCGACCTGTATCTGCAGGTGAGGGTAGATGGCGACATGGCCCTGCTGCGTGGTATCATGAAGCACCTCTTCGAAGCCGAGGACGTCAACCCTGGCCAGGTAGTAGACCGCGCCTTCATTGCCGAGTACACCACCGGCTTCGAGTCGTTCGAGCAGAATATCCGCAATACTTCCTGGGAAGATATTGAGGAGCTAAGCGGTATTAGCCGTGCCCAGTTGCTGAAAGCTGCCAATATGCTGGCGACTAAAAAGAAGATCATCACCTGCTGGGCTATGGGCGTCACGCAACAGCGGCAGGGCGTGCAAACCATCCAGGAAATCGTGAATCTGCAACTAATGAAGGGGGCCATCGGCAAGCCCGGTGCAGGTACTTGCCCAGTGCGTGGCCACTCAAATGTGCAGGGCGACCGGACCATGGGCATCTGGGAACAGCCAACCAAGAAGTTTCAGGACGCACTAAGCAAAGAATTCAACTTTCAGGCCCCCTACGAGCATGGCTACGACACGGTAGAAGCCATCAAAGCCATGTACAAGGGCAAAACCAAGGTGTTCTTCAGCCTCGGCGGCAACTTGCTGGCTGCTGGCCCCGATACCGAAGTCATTGCCGAAGGCATGCGCAAGCAAAAGCTCACGGTATTTGTCGGCACCAAGCTCAACCGCGGCCACCTCACCACCGGCGAAACCAGCCTGCTCCTGCCGTGCTTTACGCACGCCGATGTGGATATGCAAAAGGCCGGCCACCAGATGACCTCCTGCGAAAACTCTATGGGCGTTGTCAGCCAGAACAAAGGCGTGCTGATTCCCCTCGAGGGCCAGATGATGAGCGAAGTGGCCATCATCAGTGGTGTGGCCATTGCCACTCTCGGCAACCGCACCAATATCGCCGACTGGGTAGCCATGACCGAGAACTACGACGTCATCCGCGACCATATCAGCCGCGTGATTCCCGGCTTCGAGGATTTCAATGAAAAGCTGCGCCGTCCGGGCGGCTTCTACCTGCCTAATGGTCCCCGTGAGCGAAAGTTTACCACGCCCAACGGCAAGGCCAACTTCACAACCACCGAACTGGAGCATTACCAGCGCGAACTGGAGCCAGATCAGCTTATCCTGATGACTGTGCGCAGCCACGACCAGTTCAACACTACTATATACGACTACAACGACCGGTATCGTGGCGTCTTCAACGAGCGGCGGGTCCTCTTCATGAATCCCCAGGATATGGCCGAGCGCGGTATTGTTGCCAAAGACCTTATTGATATTACCAGTCACTTCAAAGGGGAAAAGCGTACTGTCGAAAAGTTCGTGGCCGTACCCTACGACATTCCGAAAGGCAACGTCTCCGCCTACTTCCCCGAAGCCAATCCGCTGGTCCCTATATCCAGCGTTGCCAAAACCAGCAATACACCTACTTCCAAGTACGTGGTAGTTACGGTAGTGCCTACCCTCAAAACAACAGGTGCTCCCATAGAGCAGCGCTTAGCAGTAGAAGCGTAGTCTCTCACTATATATATAAGAGTACAAGAGAGCACACCAAGTTCTATTGAAGCCAACCTCCTCTACACACTTTGCTTGTTTTTAGCAGTGTAGAGGAGGTTGGCTTTTGTGTGACCTGGTACTTCAAGACAGCCATTTTGCAGCATCTACACCAACACGGCAATTATTTTTCCTTTCGGAGTGAACTAACGGATGCTACTAAGTAGTTGTGTGCCAGGGTCCGGTCATGATTGGCGGCAGCCTGCTACGGCGCCACAACCAAAAATGTTTCCTGCCGGACTTGCACCACAGGATTTGTCCTTCTACTTTTGCACTCCCAATCCGAAACGCGGAGGGGAGGCCTGGCTAGCCGGGCCGGAAAAGAAAGTTAAGTGGCGGGGTAGCAAACGTAGAAAAGTCTACTTACCTTTGCAGCCCGCTTCGGAAGGAAACGGAACCCGCTTCGAAAAAAAAGTTTGCTTGCGTGCTTGCAAACAAAGAAAAGAAGCTGCTACCTTTGCAGCCCGCTTCGATCGGAGGCGGCACGAGTTCTGAGAAAAACCCTAAAACGTTTTTCTGGCAGGATTTGGAAAGTCAGAAAAGGGAGTTACCTTTGCAGCCCGCCGCGCCTCGACCGAGAGGCGGAGCGGACAGGCCAAGAAAAAAAGAACATCTTTTTCTTGGTTGTAGCAAAAACGGTGTTACCTTTGCAGCCCGCTTCGATCGGAAGCCGGCACACCGACTCACAAGTAGAGTCACTACGTTGTTTCAAATGCGAAACGACGCACGTTCTTTGAATGGATGGAAAGACAAATGAAAGGGCTTCTTTCCCTGGGCTTCGGCGCAGGAACACGAGAGAAGACCACGCGTAGAAATAAGAAGTAAACAGCTCGTTAACACGAGTCGGATCAGCACTCGACATCGTCTGTGGTTCGCCACAGATTAGGATTTTTATACAATGGAGAGTTTGATCCTGGCTCAGGATGAACGCTAGCGGCAGGCCTAATACATGCAAGTCGAACGGGTGTAGCAATACACTA